>QHZR01000515.1 GCA_003224755.1 Acidobacteriota bacterium | reverse complement strand
GTGAAAGAGGTCGGTTGTATAGATGGTGCCATCTAACGTGGCCAACTTTGAGGTGTCCTCGTCCTTGGGGTGCACTCTGGCGAACTCGACGGTGGCCGAATTAGCCTGGATTGGATTGCGATAATCACCGAAGGGATTAAACGCGACAGTCGTGCCGATGAATTGCGGAGACGCCGGATCAAAGATCGGATCGGCCTGGTTCAAGATGCGGTTGAAACGCGAGGCGGACACCTGCGTCCCAGTTTGGGTATTCTTAAGCTGACTGTAACGGAACCCCGCGTCGTACCCCCAGCTCCCGTCAAAAAGCTTGTCTCCCTTGATGCCGATGGTGCTTAGCCATGCGTCAGTTTCGTTATCGAACAAACGGTTCCCGAATTCAGCGAGTCGTGCCCGGCTCCCGCCGGAGATAATTTGCTCGAAGGGATTAAAAGGATTGAATGCGTCAGCCGGGACACCGGTCTCCGCGTGGGTGGGTGTGTTGGGTGGTTCCGAGCCTGGCGCAATCGGCGAATGCGGCGGAATAGCCAATATCGTTTGACCCTTCGTTTCGAACGAACCGCTTGCAGGAGGCGCCAGTTCGTTATGCGTTTTCACGTTCTGATAAAAGGCATTTGCATAGGCGACCATCTGATCGCCGAAGATCTTGTGGTCAGCGCTTAACCATGCCCCATAACGCTCCGACTCTGGGAAGGAGAGCGAGAACAGATTGAAGTTGAACCCAGGCCGCAAACCGTGGAATCCGCGGACACGATGATTTACATCGTAGAGATACCCGCTTGCCGGGGCCAATCCGTTTGTAAAATCTGGTGCAGATGCGAACTCAGTCCCACCAGGATTTAAATTCCTGCCACCAGCGGCCCCCGCCACATCGCTGCTGAGCTGAAGATTATAAGGACTTGTGTTCGAGCTCAGGAACGGCGGAACGAGCGAGAAACCGCGATCACGGTTGGCGATGGAGTTGCGGTGATAGTAATTCAAAACGCCGGTAATGTTGGTATCTCCCTTGCCAACACCAAAAATCAGTGATGAGTCGAGTTCGCCGGAGTCTTTATCGAGGGTATTGCCATATTGGACCCTCGCTTCCGCGCCATCGTAATTGTGACGCATCTTAAGATTCACGACACCGGCTACCGCATCCGCACCATACGTGGTCGACGCGCCGTCTTTCAGAATTTCGATGCTCTCAATGGCGGCTTGGGGAATCGAATTCAAATCGACGAACATCACATTGACCAAGCCTGGGTTGTTGCCCGTGGGATAGACAGCCACCCGGCGTCCATCCAAGAGGATGAGAGTCGCTCTCGCATCGAAACCGCGTAGAGCAATTGTCGCTGCACCCACAGCCGTGTTGGAGCCGTTTTCGTTATTCGAAATCGGAATTATGTTCGCGTTGGCGATGGGAAGGCTCTGGAGAAATTGCTCTGTGGTGAATTCACCTGATTTGGTGATGTTCTCGCGGTTGTAGGTATCAACAGGGTTGGGTCCGACTTCTTCTGCCGTCGGAATATTTGAACCCGTTACGATGACACGCTGGGCTTCCGCCGCGGGCGGCGCCGGGGCAGCGCCAATGTCCGTCGACAGCGGCTGGAGGTTCTGAGCAAATGCGTTTGACGCGATAATGAGAGGGATTCCGACGCAGGCTGCCAGAGTCATGCGCAGGAATCCGAACATAGAAAGTCCGGTTCTGATCATATTTTCTCCTTTGGTTAAGTTAGCCTTTCACCGGACTAGAAAAGACTTCACAGGTTGGCAAGATTATTTTTTGACTTTTCGCAAATATTTTTGAACAGGCCGTTCCATGCGCGTCGCACTTCGAAGCAACTGCTGCCGAAAAGACCTTGGCCAACACGACTGAGTGCTCTGCTCCACTGACTCGACCAATTGCTCGCGCAAGACTTGCCCGGATTAAACGAGTCGCTCAAGTCCAAAGGCCAGCAGCCAATTCAACCGCCACCAGCCAAAATTGCCGCCAATAATACCATACGCAGCACCGGCGACGCGACAGAGACGAGCAGCTCGGTTCCAGCTGATTTCCGCATTTCCAACTAGGCTCTGATAAACGGGAAATGTCACGTCTGGTAGGGCGTGACCGCCCGGCACGCCGAATGCGGCTTGTGTGTTGCCACGCTTTTCATGACCATAGTGCCGTGGCTCACGAGTTGAAGAGCGCTTTTGACGATTTCGTTCGCTTCGCGCAAACGTTGCG
>QHZR01000520.1 GCA_003224755.1 Acidobacteriota bacterium | reverse complement strand
ACCGAGGGTCATCAGGTCAGGGTCAAGGCGTTCTCGTGTACATTTTCGTTTCTTCGCCGATTTCCGTACCGTGTACAGAGATTACTTTGGCAGTTGCTCACCCATTTCCGCCGTGCCGCTATGCGGGCTACTTTTCTTGGGTTCGGGGTCTTGCGGATCCTGTACATCAATGTACCGAAGTTCCCAAAGCACGTAACCGCCGTGGTCAAGGTCATTGAGTGTATTTTCCAACGTCCCCTGGATCACACTAGACCGTGAGCGGCGACAGTTCGAGATTGTGAGAAACCAGCCAAGGTTCCCACTTCAGCCAGCCAAGAATCAGACTCCCGCTGTCAAAAGGCTATGGTAGGACGGGTCATTGCAGCTTGGCGTACTCCGCCTTGGCTTGCTTCAGGATGGGAATGTTTGGCATCTTTCCGACCGAAGGTGTCCTGGTAGAAAGTGCGCGGGCCAAAGTTCACGGTCTTATTGTGCCGACCACTCCAGGGCGTAAATCTCTTGGGTCGCAACGTCCCGCAGCACGAGCGGGTCGTCCTTTGGTGTCAGAGAATGCCAGTCACCAAATCGACCTGTCGCTCGAAAATTCTGCAGACTCAAGATTTTCTCCGGCCGATTATCACCGACGGCAACACGAAAGACGCCTCGTTCACCACCGGCACTTCCAAAGAAATAGATGTATTTCCCATCTCGCGACCAACTCTGAAAGCCCGTGTCCATGCCTGGGGCCTGCTCTGTCCTTTTCTGCGTCGCGACATCAAATAGAATTAGTTTATCCACGCTTGTACTACCTACTCTTCCTACTGAAACGGCGGAAACGTAGCGACCATCGGGCGACCACCTCGGCGATCTCAAACCCTCTGAACCAGGTACAGCAGACACGCTGTGCGTCTGCAAGTTGAGCGTTTGAAGGATGAGTTTTCCAGTGTCAGTTCCGGGCGGTTGTCCGAAGAGTATTGAGTTTCCGTCTGGTGACCACGTGGGATCAATACCCACCAGCGACTCTGGAAGCAAACGCTCGGAAGCGCCACCATCCGCAGAAACAATGTAAATCTGCCACTGTCCGCCGGATTTCAAACCGCTGTAGGCGATACGCTTTTCATCGGGCGACCAGTGAGGATCATAAGCAATCAAATAGTGAAAAGTAAGTTGGAGCGGTTCGCTGCCGTCTGCCTTGCTGCGCCAGAGTTCGCCCTGGGGAAATTTCACGTAAGCTATCCAAGCTCCATCTTTGGAGAAGTTCACTCCTTCCGCCGAAAATTCAGATAGAAAGGGAAGCAAGCGCTGAGATTTTTTATCGTATTGCATCAGTTCTCCGCGCCGCTGGAGACCCAAAGCGAAAAGGCGTTTCCCGTCCCTGCTCGGAAGCAGTGCCGAAAAATCAAGCGGACCTGCCGTCAACTGCACTGGCTCACGACTTGACCTTCGAAAAAAGCTGACCTTCTCGGGAATAGCCCATATATTCCTGGAAATCAGATCCTTAAATGAACCGAACACGAAGTACTTCCCGTCCGGCGTCCAGGCGCCGCCGCTGCAGCACTCGGTGTGCCATCCGGGGAGTAGCGGATGAAGATTGGTCCCATTCGCTGAAACCTCCCACAGCGTGCCTGTCTGGTTCTTTATATCACTCTGATAGAACCGTAACAGGCTTCCATCCGGTGACCACCGGATATCCCACGCCCAGATGGAAGAATCTGAACTGGTTGAAACCAGCTTGTGGGGCTCGCTTCCATCGCTTTTTGCCAAGTATAAATCGGTGCCGTTTGCATACACGAACTTCTGCCCATCCGGCGACCAGGAACCGGAGTGGCCCGAGATGTCTCCGAGTCGGCGTGGAGATCCACCCAACACCGGTACGATCCAAAACGGTCGGTCATCAAATGGATACCCGTCACTGACGAGAAGGTCAGAGCCATCTGGCGAGATGTTCAAGAGCACTACATTGTTAAATGGGGTTCGAATTGGGATCGTTTCTCCGCTCGAAACCGACACTGCAACGAGGGTGGCGTGATAGCTGCGGACTTCAGTAAAGTAGACCCGCAGGCCATCAGTCGCCAAAAACGGCGGAAAAAAATTAAAGGAAGCTTTGTTCTGACCGTCGCTCGTAAGCTGAATCGTATGTACGATCCTTGGTGCCGATACTGGAGTCGACACAAACAATGCTAACGCGATAGTTGTGATCGCAATTGCAGCCGCCCCAACGATCCATTGGACGATGCCGCGTCTCGAAACTCGATTCGGGTCGCTGGCAATCTGAGGAGGCTTCGTTCGCCCAGATTCCGTATCCCGCTTCAGTCGCTTGAGATCAGCCCTTAGTTCGGCAGCAGACTGACAGCGAACGTCACGATCCTTTTCCAAGGACTTGTTGATGATTTCTGCCAGCCTGTGCGGTACGTCGGGATTGATACTCACCGGGGGGACCGGCGTTTTCTCAAGAATCGAGTTGAAGATCACCCCGGTGGTTTCCCCTCGAAACGGCAGCATGGCTGTGCACATCTCGTACAGCACTGCCCCGAATGAAAACAGGTCGGTGCGGGCATCGAGTTCCTTCCCTCGAACCTGCTCAGGAGACATGTACGCCACGGTACCCAGCGTCGAACCGGGGCTAGTAAGGTGCTCGGCACTTGATTCGACAGTCGCCTGCGACATCCCTGCTGCTCCCATCGCTGTGCTTTCCACCGGAGTGAGCTTCGCCAACCCGAAGTCCAGAATCTTTGCGTGCCCACGCTTCGTAACGAAGATGTTGGCAGGCTTGATGTCGCGATGGACGATGCCAGCAGCGTGAGCGGCATCCAGCGCATCGGCAATCTGAATGCCCAGATCGAGCACCGTTTCGATCTCCAACGGCCTGCCCGCGATGCGGTGTTTCAGGGTCATGCCGTCGAGAAACTCCATGACGATGAAGGGTTGACCGTCTTGCTGCCCGATTTCATGGATGGTGCAGATGTTGGGATGGTTGAGGGCAGAAGCCGCTTGCGCCTCGCGCTGAAACCGCGTCAACGCTTGGGGATTTTTGGTCACCTCATCAGGCAGAAACTTCAGGGCAACAAATCGGTGCAGCGTTACATCCTCGGCCTTGTAGACGACGCCCATGCCTCCGCCGCCGAGCTTTTCGACGATGCGGTAGTGCGAAATGGTTTTACCGATCATGTGATTGAGTGCTCACTGCGGCAGCCCCATCCGGCGCAGCAGGTCGGCGTAGCGTGGGTCGGAGCGAAGGTTGTCGAATGTGGAATCCGTTTGAATCCAAGTCAAGCCTCCATCTCTCTCACGGTAGGCTCGCCCGAGGTATTCAAATGCGCGGTCAACATCACCGAGGATGGCATAGTCGGCGGCGAATGAACTCATGTTTACGTCATCATTGAGGGCCGCTCGGTGTACGGCTCTCATACCACCCTTCTCGAACTCGGCACGAACGCTCTTGATCTTGTCAGGTGCAGCACCAGAAACTTCCAAGTATTTCTCGTAAGCGGCGATCGCCTCAGGATACCTCCTGCTTTCTTCGTAAGACGTTGCAAGGTCTCCGTAGCCACGAGCAAACTGCGGATCGATTTCAATAACACGTTTACATTCGCTGATTGCATTCTCGTACTGACGAGCCATCTCGAACTGTTCGGCAAGTGCAATACGCACGGTCAAGTCGAGGGGAGCCACCTCGACCGCACGTCTGGCTTCGGTGATTGCCTCGTCGTGTCGCCGCAAAGCTGACAGGAGAAATGCGTAACCCCAGTGTGCTATCGCCTCGTTCGGGTTTTTGTCGACAGCAAGTTTGAAGTCCTTCTCGGCAGCAACCCAATTCCAATCGTAGATGGTCTCCACCAAACCCAGAACAGCGTGCGCTCTGGCGAGACCGTCATCGATTTCAAGAGCTTTGAGTGCTGCTGCTTTCGCTTTCGGCTCACCGTCTTTCGGCATCAGCCCTCCGAGCGGTTGCGAGAGCATCACATAGGCATAGCCCAGTTCGGCATACGCGGGCGCATAGGTCGAATCTACTTCCACGGCACGCTGGAACTGCTCGACTGCCTTTTTCATGTCGTCCTTTGTGAACTTTGCAGCGTAGTAATTGCCCTTCAAATAAAATTCGTACGCTTCTGGATTGGCAGTGTAGTGTCTTGTGGCAGTCTGTTTGGCTTCGACGGCCCTCCGCCCATGCAGTTTGGCAGCAATAGCGGCCGAAACAGCATTCTGAATCTGCTGAATCTCGGATGAATTGCTGCCATAGTGCTGCCCCCACAGGAGACTGCCGTCTTTGGTATCGATCAACTCTACGTCTGCCGAGACATCCTGACCATGCTCGGCAAGCCTACCCGTTACGACGGCAAGAACATTTAATTCTCGTCCAACTTTTTCGGGCTGAACCTGCTGTCCCTTATACCGAAGCACAGAGCCGCTAGAGATCACCTTGGTTCGCGGCAACTCAGATAAGCTGTAGCGGATGTTGCTGGCAATGCCATCGCTCAGATAGTCAAGGTTTGGATCACCGCTAGTGTTCACAAAGGGAAGTACAGCGATCGAGTCGATCTCAGTTGTCTGATTTGAATGAACTCTGAACTCGACTATCGTTGCTGCAACAATGACAATGCTCAAAATGCTTCCTGCCATCGCAATATAAATTGTTTTTGGGTGGGGACGTTCACGGGGAACTATCGCTGTTTTGCCGCTTTCTGTTTCCCGTTTCAGGCGCTTGAGATCAGCTTTCAATTCGGCAGCAGACTGATAGCGAGTATCACAATCTTTTTCGAGTGCTTTGCTTATGATCCGCTCCAACTCTGGTGGAATTCCGGGATTAAACCGAACTGGCGGAACGGGTGCTCGGTTCAGAATGGACTCGAATATCACGCCACTGGTGTCACCGAGAAACGGAAGCTTTGCGGTAACCGCTTCGTACAGTACGGCTCCGAACGAGAACACGTCGGTGCGAGCATCGAGTTCCTTCCCTCGAACCTGCTCAGGCGACATATATGCAACGGTGCCCAGCGTCGAACCGGGGCTGGTCAGGTGCTCCTCAGACTCTATGGTGGGTGCGCTCATGCCAACGCTCTCCGGTTTCAGCGTGACTTTCGCCAGCCCGAAATCGAGAATCTTCGCCTTGGCTTGATGTCTCGATGGACGATGCCCTTCGAATGTGCTGCATCGAGCGCGTCGGCAATCTGGATGCCGAGATCGAGCACCGTTTCGATTTCCAACGGCTTGCCATTGATCTGATGCCTGAGCGTCTGCCCCTCCAGCAGTTCCATCGCAATGAAAGCTCGACCATCGATCTCATCGATCTCATGGATTGTGCATATGTTCGGGTGATTGAGTGCGGACGCGGCTTGGGCTTCGCGTTCAAAGCGGGCGAGTGCCTGCGGGTCGCGGGCAACTTCCTCGGGCAAGAACTTAAGGGCAACGAAGCGATGCAACCGAGTGTCCTCAGCCTTGTAAACGATGCCCATCCCGCCGCCACCCAGTTTCTCGACGATGCGGTAGTGCGAAATGG
>QHZR01000519.1 GCA_003224755.1 Acidobacteriota bacterium | reverse complement strand
AGCTTTGAATAGATGTCTTGAAACCGCGATTCCAGTGCCGGCAATTTGCCCGGTACAGTGTGATAAATGCGAAGCTCGAAGACGCGACTGCTATTGGCCCTCACGTGGTCAATGTGAGCAAAGCGGGCAGTAATGAGCGATCCGGCCGTGAAAGAAAGCAGCGCAAGGGCGCAAACACTGCATCTCTTGGATTTCCCGCCTTTGAATTTCCAGAAATTGAATGTCATCGACACTCCTTCCTAGACGACGCGAACTGAGTGTTCCGCCGCGCGGCGCTCCTACTTAGACCAGGGCGGAACCACGCCGTTGCTGCGCGCGTACGCGATCGACTGCCCCAGTACGGGAGATGCATGTGTTTCTAACTCCAGTAATTATGCGTAAGAAGTTTGCTGGCAGACCATACCGAGCGCGCTATGCGAACTCTATAAATAATTGGAGTGCGTTCTTTCGACATGTATAACAATTTCACTTTAAAATAAGTTCACGAACAAATTCTCTGCGCAGAACTTTTCTGTATTCATTCCGGCCCACTCTGGCCTTGTTCTGAACCTCGGTGGTACCGATTACTTTCTTGGCGATTGCTTCTTCCTCGACCCCTCTATCTAAAGCCGCCATGTTTTTATAAGTGATCCACAGAATTATATCGGGGTGATCCGGTGATGGTGGAGTGAAACTGAAGACCTTGTAATCGATGATTATCCCGGCTTTCTTGGTGGCTTCCATGGTCGGCTTCCATGTCGAATGTAGCCAATCGATGTACTCATCAAAATGGCCGTACTCAACTCCTATTTCTTGCACGAGAGTGACCGGGCCCTCCGTGTACTGGCGCACATCCTGGGCGGGTGCTCCAAGCGAAAGTGCGGCAGCTGCGAGACATATGGATAAGATAATTGTCTTAGTCATTTTCTCTTCACCTCTTGTGATATATCTACCCGGCTAGCAATCTCCTGAAGAAAGACTGTGATTATCAATCGATCGTCCAGGCGACGGACAGGATCTTCCACTGCCCATCAATTTTGCACACCTGCCAGTGTTCGAGGCGATCGGCACTCCTACTTAGACCAGGGCGGAACCACGCCGTTGCTGCGCGCGTACGCGATCGACTGCCCCAGATGCTCGTGTTGATCTTCGAGAATGTGCATCACGGCGTCCTGCTTCGTCCAGTCTCTTCCGAACAATTTCACAGTCGTCTGCAGGTCGTTGTCGGAAAGTCCTGTAATCGCTTTTTGCAGATTGGCGTAAGAAGCTTTCAGAGCTTCCTGCATTTTCTCCGGATCGGTGATGGGCGCGGACGGTGCCGCCGTATTCGGTGTGCCCGAAAGCACGCCGGCGAGCAGGCCGTTCTCTTTAACGATCAGGTTGAAGACATCGGCGACGGAGCGAACGTCTTGCGCGGGCTTCCAGTCGTACTTGCCCGACATCACGCGCGCGAGCCCGGTGAATTTGTCGGAAAGCGTTCCGGCATCTTTTGCGAAAGCTGCCTGCAATTCTGCCGGCTGTGACTGCGCCCGCGCCAGCGGCACGATCGGAGCGACAGCAAGCGCGCACATCGCGCACTGAATCAGAATCTTGTTCATGTGAAACTCCTCGTATGTCGCTAAATGACTCGTGGTGCTCATTGGACGATATTCCGCGAAGGAGCTTTATCAGCCGGAAAAGTGACATGCGGTGTCCGAAGTGAGACAAGCGGTCAGGGTTGGCCGTCAAATACTGTTGCCACGGGTCCGTTCACAGATTTGATCGGCTAGCTCATTCATCCGTTCTCGCGCCGACTGGAGAACTCCACGTTCGATCTGGTGTACAACGTTGGTTATTGCGGCATTCATATGTACCGGCGCTACGGACGCGTGGCCTAACGTCACCACATAGCCGTTGATGAAGTCGACTTCGGTCTTCCGGCCA
>QHZR01000522.1 GCA_003224755.1 Acidobacteriota bacterium | reverse complement strand
TTTGGCTCATTTCCAAGAGAAAACCAAGCCAGCGCTGATGCGGCTTTTGGATGTCCTGCGCAACGTTAATGCAATCCCTGCAAAGCCTCCGTCCGTGCTTTCTGCGTAAGCGTCTTGTGAAGCTTTCAATTACCCACAACTGGGACAAACGGCATCGCGTCATTTTAGAAAAAAGCTCGGTGAAAAAATCTGATCTAGCTAGTTTCTGTCTCGAAACTGCCAAAACCCGCGTGGTTACTGCGTATACGGCGGCCTCCGGCGACGGATTTTTGTTGAGCATCGCGTGAAGGATTCACGGAACGCAGCATTTCAGGCCGATGGCAAGCATTCTGACGACACATCACCATCGGAAGCGGCCAGCGGAATGAAATGAGGAAGGCTATGCGGCGCGTGCGCGTGGTTTCTTTTTATTTTCGCGCCGGATTAGTAGTTCGGCGATCTTCATTAGGTTGTTGGCCAGGACGGCGACGCCGATAAACACGCGGAATCGTTCTTTGCCGCGAGCAAGGCAACGCTTCATTCCCCGGCCGCGGAAGAGCACGGAAATGCGGCCTTCGATACCGGCACGGAAACATTGCGCCTTTTTGAAGTCGGGACTTTTTTCAAAAGCCTGACGTTCGGCGGTTTTCTGTCCGCCGCGCTGGGGAATGCTGACGCAGCCGACACCGGCTTTGCGGCAGATCTTCTGATTGTCCGTGCTATCGAAACCACGATCGGTGGCGAAGACTTCGGGAGCGGAACCGAATGTTTTCCTGTGATTCTTCAAAGAGGACTTCACGTGGTCTTCATCGGAGGGATTCCCATCCAGGACGCGGTATTGAGTGACTAAGCCTTGAGCGCTTTCGGCCAGGAAAACTTTATGGCCAAACTCGATGGGCTTGTTGATCTTGCCGCGCTTGATCAAATCCGTATGAGGCTCAAAGATCGAGTAGAGTTTTTCCGATGCGGGAACTTGTTCTCGGTCCAGAACGCGACGGCGGGCTTGATCGACGACACGGTCACCCAACGGACAATAATCGGTGAGGTCTTTCCGCAACTCTTCAATGGTCAGTGTGTCGGTTAGAGTTTTCCCGCGGGAATGCGCGGTCGCCTTCAGTGTCCGCCGCGCGTTGGCCAGGACTTCTTGGGTAATCGCCTGCAGTTGACTGTAAGTGCGGACCTGTTGACCTTCACGTTGAGAAGCCGTCATGCGATGAAGCTTCTGCATCCGTTTGCGCGCCGCCCGTTTGCGGTTGGCGAAACGGGGAATGTCTTTGGGAACAATATCGCGCAGACGGCCGATCAGGCGGGTCAGTACGCGGACCGTGTCCCAGAGCAGCGTGGCATCGGTGGGCCAATGGATGTCGGTTTCCACAACCGTCGTATCGGCGCGCAGCTTCTTGCCATCTTCCAGACCGTCGTCGACGGCCGCTTCAACTATAGCGTCATTAAGCTTCTCGACTGTGGCGGGACTCAGCCGGTTGAACGCCTGGTTGAAGGCATTGTGCTGGGGAACCGGCTCACTGTAGAAGGCGGTGAACTTCCGCATCGTGTATCCGTCATTAATGCGTTCGCGTAGCTCCCGGTAATCCCAATTCTTAACGCGCATCAGGATCAGCGAACGCAGAACCTGGTCCGGCGTTAATCCCGGCCGGCCCGTTTCCGGTTCTTTCAAACCGCGTTCCAGATCACGCCGAATCAGTTCCACCAGTTTGTTGTGATCATCAAGGAAGTCGGAAATCTTCTCCAGCAGTGGATCCAGCCGGATGCCTTGCTGCAGGAATTCCAGATCGGCAAACGTGATTTGGGCATTGTCGGCTCTCATGACCGACAGCTTCATGCGGCTGTCGGCCATGACGGGTCCATTCCGATGGCGATTTTCCGCCCGATGCGCCAGAATCTGCACTCGATGGCCGTCTCGCAAGATTCTCTGGAAAAACGCATCCGAAACATCAAACATCAAATTAGCGAGTTGGGAGATTTGCGCCCTGGCGCTCTCTCAAAGCAATACAACATCTGTGGCAGCCCCAATTGCCGCTGCAAAGCCACTCCCCCAGTCAAACACGGCCCTTATTACCAAATCAGTTTTACCCGGCACGGCAAGAGCTCCAGCCAGTTTGTCCGTGAGGAAGACATCGACGAGGTCCAGCAACAATTGGAAAACTATCGTCTCCTTCGTCAACTCGTCGATGAATGGATCACCTTGTCGGCAGAGCTCTCCAGGTTGCGTCTCCGCGAAAAACGGAAAGCGCCAGATCAAATGAAACGCCTCAAATCACGAATTCCCAGGTAATCGCGCTACGTAGCCTGTGAATTTCGAACCACAGATTGTGCGTGGAACCCCTGCAAATAAAGGCCCGCATGAGTTTCGAGACAGAAACTAGCTAGCCGCGCCTCGATGGGGAGAGGGCTTTCTCATTTCATCACACACAATACGAGGAACGACCTGGTGCGCTCTCCAGGTAATTCGCCGCCATCCAGCCGAGCTGAACGCCGCCACCCGGGCGGCCTTTCCATGCGCGCGCTGTACTTCGCTGACATTCGCAAGTCTTTCAAAAAGGTATTCCGGCCTTCAGTTGATGCAACCGAGCGATCGCCATTTGTAATTGTGGATCGATGATCTTTGAAGGAGAGGCCGATTGAAGACCGGTATACCGCTCGTAATGTTCGATCGCTTCGGTTATTTTTCCATCCGCGTCAAGCATCTGGCCTAACAACAAGTGTGCCGGCGCATAGTCCGGGAACTTCGCCAGAACGCGTTCGAAG
>QHZR01000069.1 GCA_003224755.1 Acidobacteriota bacterium | reverse complement strand
TTTCTGCCGTCAGTCGTGAGCTTCATAGTGCCCGGCAACTGGTGGCAAATACGCTGACTTTTCTCGGATACCAGCCGGTCTGGCAGGACATCTTTGGAACCGAAAGCGGCGATCTCCGCGGATTGTTGCGTCAGCAGATTGATCAATGCAAGGGCGTTGTCCAACTGGTCGGTCAATGCTACGGCGCGGAACCGCCTGCGGCCGACGAGCAGTTTGGTCGCGTGAGTTATACTCAATACGAAGCGCTTTACGCACGGAAGCGCGGCAAGAAAGTTTGGTATCTCTTCATCGACGAACATTTCCCTGCGGACTCATGTGACGAGCCGGCGGAATTGCGTGAGCTCCAAGCAGCTTATCGTCGTCGCTTGGAATCGGACACGCAGGTTTTTCACCCGCTGGCGACGAGCGAAGGATTGGAGGCCAGTGTGCTTAAGCTGCGCGATGATCTCGCTCGGCTTCGCCGCGGTGTGAAACAGTGGGCGCTGGGTGTTGCCGCGCTACTCATCCTCATCGCCGCCTTGGTTATCTGGCAACTGCGCGGCCAAGCGGAGATGAAAGCCGAGATAGCCAAGCTGCGGCAGGGCATCATGGCATATCCGCAAATGGAGGCAGAGGTGCGCGGCTCTCAAATGGAAAAGAACCCAGCCGCCGTGCAGGAGCAGACGTACGCGGAGCTTGCCAAGCAGCTAGGCGTGGACCCTAAAATCCTGCGTGAAAAGCTGCCGCGCTTCGCTGAAGAATTGAAGCAGGCTCCGAATGCCAGCCTTTACGAACGCGCCAACGCCAGCTACGTCGCCAAGAATTATCCGCAAGCTGAACGTTTAGCTTTGGAAGCCGCCGCCGAGTCCGAGAAAATCAGACCGAGTAACCCGAAGAATATTCTCGCGGCCCTGGAATTGGCCGGATTATCAGCGCAGAAGCGCATCGATTACGCTCGCGCCATGGAACACTTTCGCACCGCGGAGAAACTCACGGACCGCAACCGCAATTTGGAGGAGTGGGCAACATTGCAAAATGAAGTTGCTGATTTGTTAGTTGCGCAAGGAAAATATAGCGACGCCGAAAAAGTACTTCGAAGCGTGATCGAGGCACGCGCTCGTGTCCTTGGACCGGAGCATCCTGATACGCTTGATAGCCGCCACCGGCTGGTCTATGCACTAACCAGACAAACCAAATATCCAGAGGCGGAGTCTGAGGCTCGTGTGGTGCTAAAGCTCCGCGAAAAATTCCTCGGCTTCGAACATGCCGATACGGTTGTCAGCCGCTATAACCTCGCCGATACACTGGCTGATCAAGGAAAATATGCCGAGGCAGAAGGCTTGTACCGCGACGTGATCCGTCTCAATGAAAAAGCGCTCGGGTCAGACCATCCGCGGACGATCGCAGCTCGCGTCGGACTCGCCACTGTTCTGGGTAGCGAAGGCAAAAATGCCGAGGCGGAACCTCTCTACCGGGAAGTAATCAAGCTCGACGAAAAAGTGTACGGGCCGGAGCATCCTAACACGCTCAATGATCGAATGAATTTGGCTACGGCCTTGCAAGCCGATGGCAAGTATTCAGATGCAGAAGTCGAATATCGTGAAGTAATCAAACTGGAGGGAAAGGTAGTTGGCTGGGAACATCCAGACACGCTTATCAGCCGCAATAACCTCGCCGAAGTGCTTGATGACGAGGGGAAATTTGCCGAAGCCGAAGGAGAGTGCCGTCAGATTATCGATATTGAGACAAGAGTCCTCGGGCCGGAAAATCGCGTGACCTTGAACAGCCGCGGCAACCTGGCCATCGCCTTGATTGGTCAAGGGAAGTTTGCTGACGCTCACGCCCAATATACGGATGTGCTAAAGCGAATGGAACGTGTGCTCGGGCTCGAACACCCAGATATGCTTAACTACGCGACCAAGTTTGCCGTGGCTTTATGGCATCAAAACAGGATGGGAGAAGCAACGGAGATGGCGAGGCAGCTAGAAAAACATGCCGGCAAAGTTTTTGGACCTGACAACCCGTGCACACGCAGATACGCAAAGCTCGTGCAGGATTTGGAAGCTAAGAAGTGATCCGCCATGATCCAGCCGCAAGCGGGAAAATAATTGTTGACATCTGGGTAGCAAGACTTATAGTGCAAGTCCCAGAAAGGTTTTTATCAACTATTCCTCAGATTTGGGCCGTTTGCGCATACGGCTCTGGCTCGAACTTGCGGCGCTAGGCTGCTCCTTCGTGGCGACCCCTGCGGCTAATGCACAAACGCCGGACGCTACTCCGGTCATCACAAATCCGGCAGACCTGCATTTCCTTGATGTAAACGCGGCCTTTCATCCCGTCAATGACACCTGGAGGGCACAGGCGCCGATGCCGACCGCCCGGGCGGGTATGGCCGTTGCCATCGCTAAGGCAAGCGAAGCGACAGGAGCAAAAATCTACGCAATAGGAGGAAGAGAGGCCCCCGATTGCAGCACGCTCCAGACAGTCCAAGCCTACGACCCGGTTATGGACAAATGGACGACGGGTTTAGCGGAGCCGCCGGCGAAACGCTGGCGGGCAGCGGGTGGAACACTCGGCAACATCATCTACCTGGTGGGCGGAGAATCAAGAGAAGGTGAGCCGGAGGCATGCGGACCCGTTGTCGCCATAGTCGAAGCGTATAACGCCAAAGCGGGCGTTTTGGGCACTTGGTTAACGAAAATGCCCATGAACACGGCGCGGAGTCAAGTAAGTCTCGCCGCCGATGAGGCGAGTAACAAACTCTATGCAATCGGAGGATCCAACGGCTCCCAGGGCGTCCCTCCCTTCGTTGCTCTTCCGACGGTGGAGAGATACGATCCGCTGACCGATGAGTGGACTTCTCTAGCAGATATGAAAAGGGCGCGAGCGCTTCCTTCCGTTGGCGTAATAGGCGGCAAAATTTATGCGGTCGGTGGGCAAGATGCTAATCACGTCGCGATCAACACGGTCGAGGATTACGATATTGCTACAGGTATGTGGACCCTGCATAGGAGCGACGCCTCACTGATGCCGCATCCGCGACTTAACCCAGGGGCTGCTGTCTTAGATGGTAAAATCTATGTCGTGGGCGGAGAGAAACAGGATTTTTCGGGCCCAATCTCGACGGTTGACGTTTATGATCCGTCCACCGATTCGTGGACGGTTGAAACTCCCATGCCATCGGTCCGGCGCCTCCTTGGCGCCGCGGTAGTAAAGAATGTTCTTTACGCCGTGGGCGGCGAGGCGCCGACAGCAACGGTAGGTCAGCAGATGATCTTCCAAATCACGGCCACAAATAATCCTACCTTTTACGACGCGCTTCCCTCGCCGCCCCCCGGCCTCAGCGTTAATCATGAGCTAGGCATTATTTCTGGTGTGCCGACAGTTCATAACGACAATGGCTTCCCTGTGACATTGACCGCGAGGAATGCAAGCGGCACCGGTATGAAAGATGTCAGCTTTTTCATAGCCGCCGCTCCTTCCCCCACCCCCGGACTTATCAGTATCATCAGCAGCACCTGCGCAACCGGGAGAGCCGGTCGGCCGTTCATTTTTCAAGTATTGACAGAAAATGCCAGTTCAGCAGCGCAATTGACCGCGAGTGGTTTTCCTTATAAAGAGGGCGTGGGACCCGAGTTGAGCATCGATCCAGTAACGGGTCTTATCTCCGGGACGGTGACTCTGCCTGATCGCAGTCCACCCAAAAGCTTCGGGGTTGCGTTGGCCTTAACGGATGGGACCACCACAGCGCACTCCTTTCTGCAATTGACTTTCATCTCCGATCCCAACTTTCCCATTCTCACCAGCTCGAGCGCAGCCACTCTGGTGCCGGGTCAATTTTTCTCGTATACAATAACCGCGGACGCGCCTGCCACCTTCGGTCTTTTCGATATCACGCCGCTCCCTCCGGGCCTGAGCTTCCAGCCTCCGGCAACCATCTCGGGTACCTACATGCCCGGCGGAAGCGGAGCTAGTCGCACCAGCGAAATCCAGTCCGCACCTGACACGATAACCAAAAGACCCCCCCTTATCGCGATCGTTCAGGATACCGCAACCAACTCGACTGGCACCGGTACCAGTACCAACTCGAATGGTATCGGCACCGGCACCGGTCCGCTCAACTTTTTCGAACCGAGCGCTGTTTCTCGAAAGATCCATGGCACCGCGGGCCCCTTTGACATCAATCTGCCGCTCGCCGGCGATGCCGGCACTCCCGGCATCGAATGCCGCGATGGCGGGGCGAATAAAGATTATCAGGTCGTGTTCACCTTTCCAACAGCTTTGGTGACGTTAAGCGGCGCTACGGTTACTCCTGGGGCAGGCGGGTCGGGCAGGCTCGCGGGCCCTCCGATAATCAGCTCCGACAGAACACAGGTAACTGTAAATCTCACCAACGTTAGTGATGTGCAGACGATCACCATTAGATTGTTAGACGTGAACGATGGCATCAACACCAACCTGTATAAAGTAACCGTCCAGATGGGGGTTCTTATCGGTGACACTATCCCGGATGGCTCGGGCTCGGTTGATTCCGCAGACGTCAGCCTGACCAGACAGGAAGTGGGGCAGACAGCAGATGCGTCCAATTTTCGCGAGGATGTCAACGTGAATGGTTCTATCACCAGTTCTGATGTTTCTCTGGTGAGATCAAACTTAGGGCACATTCTGCCACCTCCCTGATGGAATGCGTCCCGGTGACTACCCTCAAGGGTGTCTTCGGCCACTGAACGCGGTGCGCTGCCGCTGTAGCTTCGCAGGCTAATGGTCGATCTCTCGCCGGACCAAAGCCGAATTCGGCGGAAAACACAAATCCTAGAGCGCTGCGCGCGTGGAATCACTGACGAAATAGCTCGCAATTGCCGGAGCGAATCAAGGGTCTGAGCAGGATGAATACTCCCCGGCTGTTGGTTATAAGGTTCTCGACCTGGGAACGGTTAGATTTAGCAATACCGGAACCAGATGCTTAAATTTAAGGTCAGCGACAAGAGTTCCCTTAGTAGTGGTTATCGGCTCGCCTTTGGTTACATTGATTTAGTTCGTTGACATAGTGCCGAGGGTCACCGGTTACAACGACGAGACTGCCCCGCTGTTCTTATTTTTGGGCGGCGAAAAGCAGGCCCTCATTGGAATCCGGATTTCCTGCGTCCGAGACTGGCTTTGGAACTAGGGGCTGAAGGCGGACAAGATGCCCCCAGAAGTTGCGATCAAGAGGTGGGTGTCAGCGAATACGGGCTGAGCGAATACCGGGGATGTTTCAGGAATGGTCGTGAGGATATTTCCATTGGAAGCGTCGAGGAGATACACCGCGTTCTGTGTCGGAACCGCAAGGCTGTAGGTTCCAGCGGCGAGCACGCCCGCACCATCCAAGGTTGGACTTCCCATCACTGGTCCAGCCTGCAGTCCTGTTTCCCAAAGGATGGCGCCAGTTGCCGGGTCTAACGAGCGCAGGGAACCGGCGAAGTCGACCGATTGTATGGTCGTCTTGTTTGATCCGACGAATAGCTGTTGGTGGGTGGAGTCCCACACTGCTGCGGCCAGACATGAGCCAAGCGTTTGTAGCTGACCTGGAACGCCAACCTGGAGGCTCCAAACCGGGCCGTTCTCCAATTGAATCGCGTTGAAGGCGTAAAATATGCCGTTCTTTTCATTTGCACCAACCATTTGCGTCGGCACCTGGTTCAGAGTGGCTTCGAACAGTGTGGGCGAGGACCCCCAATCGAGGTCGGTCCCGAACGTGTCCGGTACCGTCCATTTCGTTTGGAACGTCAACGCGGTGCTCAATCGCACGATCGCAAATGAGTCGCCTGAGTCACCGTTACCCACGGTTATCCAGACGAAGTTCTGGTCTGAGGCGGCGCTCGTCCACACGCTTGCACCGATCGTACCGCTGGGGGTCGTCCAATAGACGTTCAGCGGCGTACCGGTGTGCATATCGAAGGACTTGATGCCCCCTCGAATCAGCGGATTGTCGCATTGAGACGATACTCCGATATAGACTGCGCCGTTAGAGACCAACGGTGAACTCCAGATGTAGCCGCTGGCTTCGGTGGTTCCGATGTGCAGGACCAGGTGCTTCCATATTATCGCACCGGTTGAAGCGTTCAATGCGTATAGGTAACCGTTACCGCCTCCCACGTAAACAGTGAGGGTTCCTGAAATCGGGTCGGTAGCTACGGTGGCGGTGGAGCTGACGCCCAGATGCCCAGTCCGGCAGGTGTCGCCTGTGGTGTATCCGAGCAAGCGGTGCCATAACACGCCTCCGGTACTCTCGTTGATAGCGTAGAATTGTCCTGTGTTCGATCCGATGTAGATGACGCCATTGTAGACGGTGGGGCTGGCGTTAAAACCCACTCCAGGCTGGCCCGTACGCGTTGGCGGTCGGTCTGAGAAGCTCCAGTTCTGGACCAAGCTGGATGCGTTGGCGGGTGTGATGGCCGTCGCTAACTGGTTATAAGATGAATGTTCAGGTCCATGGAGGTAGGTCGGCCAATCTGAGGTTTCTTGGGCCGATGTCGTCATCGTCGCGATGAACGCAATGGCGAGGGCCAGCGGGGTGAGAAGAAAACCCCGCCGCAAAGGCGACCTGCTAAGCGAATTTCTTACCCATGGAATTGTAATTATTAGCGGAATCTGCGTATACATATAAAGACTCTTCTTTCACCTGATGGTGTACATGCAAGTTCCAGGTCTGAATGAGGGAAGAAGCCTCCAGGATAAGCGTCCGCGCCGAATCCAGATCCTATTCTATGGTGCAAATTGTCGCATTGGGCCGATTCTTGTCAACATCGGAAAATCAAATCTTTGGTACGACCTCCGTACAACTCTACTTTGAACGGAGGTGGACCGCTGAGGCACAACAGTCAATGTAAGATGATTGCCGTCGCTCCCATTGGTCAAGGGAAGTTTGCTGACGCCCAATATACGGATGTGCTAAAACTAATGGAACGTCTGCTCGGGCTCGAGCACCCAGATACGCTGAACTACGCGACTAAGTTTGCCATGGCTTTATCGCATCAAAACAGGATGGGAGAAGCAACGGAGATCGCCAGGCAACTAGAAAAACATGCCGGCAAAGTTTTTGGACCTGACAACCCGTGCACACGCAGATACGCAAAGCTCGTGCAGGATTTGGAAGCTAAGAAGTGACCTGGTATTATCTAGCCACAAGCGGAAAAATAATCTTAGACACCTTTTGGGAAACAAACTATATTGTGTCGGTTCCAGAAAGGTCTTATGAACGATTCCCCCCATTTGCGCCGCACACGTATGCGGTTTTGCCTCGCAGTAATCGTATTTGGCGGCTCCCTGGCGGTTACTTTTGCCGCTAACGCGCAGGCTCCGGTCATCACGGTGCCGCGGGATCTTAATGTGGTCGGCACCAACGAAGCGTTCGGTTCAGGCGCTTGGACGACCAAGACGTCCATGCCCACGGCGCGTGACGCGTTCGCGATTTCGCAGATCAATGGAAAGATCTACGTGGCAGGAGGGGAGCTCTTTAATAATAACTCCCCAATCGACACGTTCGAGGTCTACGACGTCGCTTCGGACGCGTGGAGCACGCTAGCTCCAATGCCGACACACCGTTGGTTCGCCGGTGCCGGGACCGCGAATGGAATTATCTACGTGGTGGGAGGCCAGGCTTCGGACAGCGGAGCTCTCCATACAGTTGAGGCTTATGATCCCTCGACCGACACATGGTCGACTGCGGCCAATATGCCGACGGCGCGACACTCGGTAGGCATCGCCGTAGTTCACGACGCCAACCTGAACCGCGACATTCTTTATGCGATTGGAGGAGCCACCAATACTGGTAGCGTCAACGTTCCGGTTAAAACAGTGGAAGCGTTCGATCCAGTAACGAATACGTGGACGACGAAAACATCGATGTTGCAAGAACGATGGCAGCCAGTGGTTGGCGTGGTTAATGGCAAGATCTATGCGATCGGGGGATTTGATACAACCTTCAGTGAAGCGAGCGACAAAACAGTGGAAGCGTTCGATCCAGTAACGAATACGTGGACGATGAAGACTTCGATGCCGACTGCTCGAGGTGCACACCCGGCCGGTGGTGTCGCTAATAACATTATCTACGTTGCAGGGGGGATTGATCAAATAAACGTGGACGTTGAAACCTCACTCACAACGGTTGAAGCTTATGATCCCGCCAGCGATACATGGTCGGCTGCGCCCGATATGCTGAGCGGGCGAACGACTCTCGGCGGCGCAGTTGTAAATAATATTCTCTACGCCGTGGGAGGCTTTCAAGTAGGAGCAGCCACTGTCGGTCAGCCATTCATCTACCAAATTACAGCCACGAATCATCCCACCAGTTATAGCGCTTCCGGTTTGCCGGCGGGACTTAGTATCGACACCGCAACAGGAATTATTTCCGGCGTGCCGACAACTGCTGTAGACAGCACGCTGACACTCACCGCCACCAATGCGGACGGCACAGGGTCGGCGCTTACGAGGTTAACGGTGCACGCTGCTCCTCCGTCTGGGCCGCTTATCATCAGCAGCAGCAGCGCGACGGGCCGGACCGGTCAGCCGTTCAGTTTTCGGGTAGTGACGAAACACGCGAGCCGAGCAGCGCGATTCACCGCCGGCGGTCTTCCTTATAGAGATGGCGTAGGCTCTGAGTTGACAATTGATCCAGTGACAGGCCTCATCTCTGGAACTCCAACCTCGGATGGAAACTTCGGTGTGGCACTGACAGTAACCGATGGAAGCGCGAAAACACACGCCACATTACAGTTGACTTTCATCTCCGATCCGACTGTTCCCGTTGTCACCAGTAGCAGCGACGCCTTTCTCACGCCGGGCACCTTCTTCAAGAGAAGGTTAAAGGCCGACGTGGCTGGCCAGTTCACGTATATCGGAACAGATGGGCTCAAGCACGGACCGTCGGCTACGTGCGAAGGTCTCCCGCCCGGCCTATGCTTCGATGGAGTAGCTACCATCTCAGGCACCTACAATCCCATATCTGTCGCTGCCCCTGCTGGATCAAACATGACGCCTGACACCATTACAATAAGACCACGCGGATTTTGCCAACCTACGGCGACCAACATTGACGGCACCGGTACAGCGCCGCTCAACTTTTTTGAAAGATAAGACTGCCTCCCCGCCTTCCCAGTCCCGTAGCGACCAGGGCGAGCGGGTGAAGGCGCCCGCAAAGTCGTGAGGTCTGATCATCCGTCGACGGGGAAATACGAAAGGCTTTTGCACGACCTCTAGCAAAACGCTAAGTGAGCATCGGATCGACCGGAACGAGTGGGCGAATCAGCTCGACTACCGCAGGGACATCTTTGGGCCTAAAGCGACGGCCGCGTCTTGGAAACCTAGCTGTCTCGAGTTCACGGACGTGAAGGAGTTGACCGTTTTTCCAAACCCAAGCGTTGGGATTATAGGGACCCAGCCGGCGCGGATCAGTCCAGGTATGGATCGACAATAAGCTATCGTTCACGGCAGCGGCAATGTGCATCGCCCCGCTATCCACGCTCACTACAAATCGCGCGATGCGAATGAGCCGAATCAATTGTAGCAGCGAAGTTCGGTTGGTCAGGTCAACGCAGTTTTCCGGAGTATCGATCTTGCGCCGCGATTGCCCCGACGATCACGAGGCGGCTAGGTGCAAGCGCCTGGCAAAATTCCGTGATTACCGCGTTCGAAAGCGATTCGCCTTCCACGCGTGCAAACGGATTAAGAAGAATGAACGGCGGATAATCATCGAAACGCGGCAGAGCATCTCCCGTCGGGAGTGGGCAACGAAGCAACTCGCCAACAGTAGCGCCAGCGCACTCCGCCCAGACGAGTACGAAGCAATGGCGATTCCGACGTATTATCGCACTGCGCAAGAGTGGAAAGAGCCGTTTACGCCCGACTCGAGGTCTTCTCCGACTTCGGCACTTTCACTCGATCATTTTGAAGAACTCGCGCTGCCCGACGTTTACTTCGAAGAGTTCGAGCAAACCGGTGATGCCCACGCGTTCGCGGAAGCCTACACCGGATTCTTTAAGGCGGCGTTCGAAGCGTGTCTTTTTGTCAGCTTGCGCGAGACACGGACGCCGCAGAACCGGCAGCAAGTGATTGATTCAACCTCGGAAAAGTTGCGACCCGCGCTCACGCAAGATCCAAAAAAGTATTCGTGCCGCTGGCTCTTGCACCTGATGCTTGTCTCGAAAAAGCAAAACTAAGAATCGCGTAGTTCCGGTCGCTTTTATTCGTGACGAAACGCGGTATATGTCTTTGCGAATTTCGCGCCCGTAGCTCAGCCGGATAGAGCAACGGATTTCTAATCCGTAGGTCGGAGGTTCGAATCCTCCCGGGCGCGCTTATCAGTTAACGAATTAGCAAGGTGAGCGAGTCAGAGATTTAACCGCACTGCGTCACTGATTACTCGTTACTTTTCTTTCGTGATCGAGCAACCATTTCTTGCGCCACAGTCCGCCGCCGTAACCGCACAGCGTGCCATCAGCGCGGATGACGCGATGACACGGGATAACAATGCAAATCATGTTTGTGCCGTTGGCACGACCAACCGCGCGACGCGCGTTTTCATCACCGAGCTGTTTCGCCATCCAGGAGTACGAGCGCGTTTCGCCCGCTGGAATCGAACGCAAAATTTTCCACGCGCGCAGTTGAAACGGCGATCCAACCGGCGCCAGCGGAATGTCGAACGTCAGTTTCTTGCCGGAAAAATAATCAGCCAGTTGCGAACGGATCGCGTCCAGATGCCGATGCTCGCCAGGCACAATGTTCGTCCGCAAACGTTTTCGTAAGATCGGCAATTCTTTCTCCAATGCCCGCCGGTCCGTGAACTCGAGCAGGCGCAATCCTTCATCGTCCGCCACGGCGACCATCGCGCCCAGTGGCGTTTCGATTCGTTCAGCAAACAGAGCTGGTCGAGCTTTTGCCGCAGTCGGCGGATCGCCGAAAATACGCGTAAACGCTTCGCGGAAGCCGCTGGCCGATTCGTAACCGCTTCCATTCTTCGCTTCATCTACGCGACCGCCCTTTCGCACTTCGCGCAAAGCGAGTCCCATCCGACGCGCGCGATGATACGCTTGAAACGTCATTCCATAATGTCGTTTGAATTGCCGCCGCGCCGTGGACGGATCGATTGCCATCGCTGCCAATTCCTTGTCAGTTAATCGACCACCGGATGCGCGCTCCACTTCCGCGCGCAGGCGTTCGATCAATTTCGGCGGACGTTTGTCCGGATCCATTGGATGGCAGCGCAGACAAGGACGATAGCCGCCATGCAACGCTTCACTCGGCGTTGCGAAAAAATCGACATTCTCGCGCGCTGGCTTTTTCGCCGAGCAAGTGGGCCGGCAAAAGATTCCAGTCGTGCGAACGCCGGCGTAAAAGATTCCCTCAAAGCTCGGATCGCGACTCACCAGGGCGCGATACATCGTTTCGAACGAAGGAAGAAGTTCCAGCGTTTTCATGCGCGTTCGATCCGAAACGTGTAACAACCGCGGTCCGCACTGCGTGCATCCACAAACGCAGCCTGGGGATTTTGCAGCAGCGTTTCAATGACTGCCTCCGGTTCGTCTCCATTTACTGGTTTGGCATCGATCATGTCGTAATTTGCATTGTAAGCGCGGAAGACGCGGCCGCTGCGAAAATCCGACGGATATTCGCCTGTTGCTGCGTAGCGCTCGCACGGTTGTTCGTGAACGAAAATCGGCCCCGTCTCCGAATAAGGATGACCAGGTGGAATCGCCGCGAACGGAAAAAGAATGACTCGCTCACCGGATTGCGCCCAGCGCAAACAATGTCGGCACGGAAATCCGTTCGGCGAATCCGCCATGATGACGGCGTGATCGGTTGCGCCAGCCTCTGCTGCGCGCCGCGCTGCGTTGGCTACTTTCGTGGGTAACGGAACAATGCGAAAGTTTGAA
Organism: Acidobacteriota bacterium; assembly: GCA_003224755.1. GTDB lineage: Bacteria > Acidobacteriota > Terriglobia > Terriglobales > Acidobacteriaceae > Gp1-AA145. The sequence goes on along the minus strand of QHZR01000069.1, from coordinate 952 downwards.
GTTTTCATGTCGATAGCTAAATGCGCTTTGCCGAGTTGTGCATCGACGAAATTCGGGCGGCGAATTCTGGTAGGGACGCCGCGCTGCGGCGTGCGGTCGGCGCGGCGCGCCGACCCTACCATCTGTGATATGCTGGATGGCCTTCTTTGACCGCGACGAAAATGCCGCGACAGGTGGCGCAAATTTTTCCGCCGGTGCTCAATGTTCCTTCAACCGTCGCGCGATCATCGGTCAGATCGATAACTTTCGCAGAAAGAAAGACCGAATCGTTCGTCGGAGTCGGCCGAAGCAATTTAATCGAATATTCCGCCGTCACCGTGCATGGCGCATGGTCCTCATTCGCGCGCTTCATCAGGTGATAGGCGGCCGTCCAGTTGCAGTGACAATCGAGCAGCGTGCCAATAACCCCGCCATTTAAAACTCCGGGAAAAGCTTCGTACTTTTTCTGCGGCTTCCATTCTGCAACGACTTCGCCATTCTTCGGAAAACTGCGAATACGCAATCCTTCCGTATTCGCCGGCCCGCACCCCCAGCACGCATTGTTTGGAGCATACTTTTCCTGCAGAGATTTCGCGCTCATGGTGGATCGAGCGCTCCGCGCTTGATACTAATAGGCGGCGAAGCCGCTCGGATAACATCGCGCAAGGGACTGCGCGATCCACCTGCGTTGTTCGGAGCATACCGTTCCTGGAGCGACCGCGAATCTCCGGGCATTTAATGTCGATCTTACGATCGTCGATCTTGCGAGCCGTCTGAAGCAGAGCCCGGATATGGGCGCAATTTCGGTCCGGTGTAGAGTGAGCGCGGCCGGATCAAGCGATTGTTGTCGTGTTGTTCGACCACGTGGGCACACCAGCCGGCGACGCGCGATGCGGCAAAAATCGGCGTGTTTAGCGCCGGCGGAAATCCGAGCATCCAAAATACCGGCGCGGCATAAAGATCGACATTCGCG
>QHZR01000521.1 GCA_003224755.1 Acidobacteriota bacterium | reverse complement strand
TCGAGCCTAAAGTGTTGGTAACGGGATTGGTGAGGGTCGGATCAAAGCCACCGATATTGTTCTTGACGTCGCTCATTCCGCCATGCGTTTCCGAGCGCACTCCGAGGTTGACCGTCACGTTGGGCCGCAGCTTGATGTCGTCTTGAACAAAAAACGACGGGTTCCTGGCCCGCATTCCGTGTTCCGGCTCGCTTAAGGCGCTCCACGATTGCACATCTCCCAACAAGAAGTCGGCATAACCGACGCCGGCGTTGGTGTACTGCCCACTAAATCCCAGCGTCGCACCATTCAGGTTGCCCCATGGAGTCGAGTTATCTTGCTCGAACAGAACCTCGCCGCCGAAGTGCAGAATGTGCTTACCTCGAATCATTGTTAGTACATCCGAGGGAACGAAGGTGTTCTCAATAAAGACTGCGTTCGTGGTCGGATGCAGGGTGCCGTTGCCGCCAGTGCCACCGATATCAATTTCCGGATACTCATCCGCGATCGAGAACTTTAATCCCAACTTGGCCGGATACCCCTTGCCCAGACTCGCCGGCACAAACCAATTTCCCTGCCGGACAAACGAAAACCGAAATTCGTTTACCAAAGACGAGCTGGGGGAGTACACGTCCGTGAACTGGGAGTTATACCCTTCGGCCGCAAATAACTGACAACTTATGGGGCAAACAGGACTATTGAATTGCTTGTGCGGATTGTCGTGCATCAGAACCGTAATGTTGATCCGGTTCTTAGCGCTCAGGTTGTAGTCCAACCGCCCGAAGGTTTTCTTGCTGTTGTTTGTGCCGCTGCTCAGAAAGGTATAGTTGTTTTGGACTAAATTTTGATTGGTCGCCGTGACATAGTCGTTTTGAATGTTCACCGCAACCGGGTCAAAATCGCTCGTCGGAATAGCCAGGTCGGCAGGATTGAAGGCCCCGCATTGAGCGGCATTGGGAGTTAATGACGTGCCGCCATGGGCAGCGTCAAGCGTAAGGCTGTTTCCGAACACTCCGGGATCGAAGCAACCAGCCTTCATGGCGTCGGTCGGAACGCTGATCGTGCTGATCGAACTGAACGGATTAACCAGTTGTTGATAGTTGAAATAGAAGAACAACTTGTTCTTGAGGATCGGCCCACCGATCGCACCGCCAAAGTAGTTGAAACGCTGCCTCGCCTTGGGGCCGGTCCTGTTGAAGTAGTCTCTCGCGTTCAACGCATCATTCTGGAAATAATCATAGGCAGTACCGTGAAACTGATTGGTTCCGCTCTTGCTGATGAGATTGAATACATTGCCACCGCCGCCATACTGTGCGGAGGCGGTCGTGGTAATCACGTTCACTTCGGCCACGGTTTCGCTCTCGCCCTGGTCAATGTTGGCGCTGTGCGGCAACCAAATCGAGCCACCGTCAACCAGATAGCTGGAGAAGTATGGCATGGTTCCGGCGATGGCTTGATCGACTCCAGGATTTTGATCACCATTGCCGCCACCATTGGTGCCACCCGGGGCGCTGGTAGCGCCGGGAAGCAACTTCAGGAGACTGGTCCAGCCGTTCGCCGGATCAACGCTCGGGAGGTTGGTCAACTGCTCCGTTGACAAAGTAGTGGACACCTGGGCATCCTCCGTCTTCAACAGCGGCGCCTCGGATGTAACCTCGACCGTCTGAGTGCTCGAGCCGACTTTCAGATTACCGTTAATCGTAACCAGGCCGACCTGCAGCGGGATCGGGCCACGCAACAGCTTCTCGAAGCCTTCCTTGCTGAAGGTAATGGTGTAGTTTCCGGGCAGAATCGAATTCGTATCGTAGAGGCCGTCACCGTTTGTGACGAATTCCCTAACCACACCTGTGTCGTTGTTTTTCACAGTGACGGTAGCGCCCGGCAGAACCGCGCCCGACGAATCGGTCACCGTACCACGAATGTCACTGGAATTCGTATTTTGCGCGAGACCGACGTGGGCCACGCTGAGCAGAAGAAAACACGCGAACGCGACGTGCACTGCTTTTCTCACAAACCCCTCCTGTTTGGCACGGACTCGGATGCTATTGGTTTGCCGATTCTTAGGGGATTCCGTGTCGATGCCGATCACACTATGCTGTTCGCCGATGGCTGACGCAGCGTTGACTCGCCGCATCAAGTCGGGCCGGAACCTTCATTGCTTCACCTTTGGACTTCAATGCCGGGATTCTGGCAGCCTCCAATAACTAGTGTCAAGAAGATTGTGCCGCGGCGTCCCTCTATGCGGTACGTTGCCTCAGAAAATAAGCTTTGTAATGGCTTGGCAGCAAAAGCAACCCGCGCTCTTAGGCACCCGAAAACGAATACAAACTTGACGTCACCAAATATCCCGCATAGCGGGACACTCGTATATAAAAGTGCAGACAGCGCGTCATTATTTTGGTAAATAGGATTTTGGTAAATAGGGACTGCTGGCTGTAATCGTTTACCGCATCCTGAGAATTCAAGCAGCCCCGTGGAAGTGACATTTTTCCTCGTGCACCATAAGAACCGAAAGGCAAGGAACAACGACGAACTATGAAAACTCGTTTCATCGCCGATCCGGTGCGTTACCGCACGATGACGACCACGCAGATTCGAGAAACATTCCTGATTGATAATCTCTGCGTGCCTGGAGAGATTCACCAGGTGTACATCGACTTGGATCGCGCAGTGGTGGGCATGGCCGCACCCTTGAAAAACCGAATTGCACTCACCGCGGATGACACGTTACGGGCGAAGTCCTTCACCGAAC
>QHZR01000511.1 GCA_003224755.1 Acidobacteriota bacterium | reverse complement strand
TCCAACTGTTCGCGGCGAAATGGCGCAAAATGAGACGAGAGAGCCGTTTCGGAGGATGTGGGCTTGAGCCCGTCGATTGACCACAGCCGAGGGCGAAAGCGGTTAAGAACAGTCTTCCATGTTTGCAGTTGGCGGTGGCGAGCGCAGCGCTACTACTAGTGAACGACTATTCGTTTTAGAGTGTTTACCAACCACTCTTCAGGTACTTTTCGGTTTGATCCTGGATGACGGGCAACTCTTCGTTTATAACGTTTTAGGGAAGAGTTGCCGACCATCCACCCGTAGCGTGATTCCAGGAAATCATACGTAGCCAGTTGTCGTAGCCTCACTCAGACCGGAGGGCGCGCATCGGATCTATGCGCGCCGCGCGCCATGCGGGAACAAGACACGCCGCAGTGGAGGCAAGCAGCAAGGTTAAGATGACCAAGATGAATACGGTCGCATCGACCGGACTCGTTCCGTAAAGCACCGAACGAATGAGTCGCGTGATGGCAACGCTAGCGGCCATTCCAAAGACAAGCCCGACCAGCGCCGGTCGCAGTCCGTCCAACAGCATCAGGCGCAGCACCCGTTCTCGTTCTGCACCTAGCGCCATGCGAATGCCGATCTCCGGCGTTCGCTGGGTAACTAGATACGACAGCACACCATAAAGTCCAACTGCGGCAAGTAGCAGAGACAATCCCGCAAAACTCAATACTAGTGTTGCAGTGAAACTGGAATTTGCGGTGGATTCACCCACAATCTGCTCCATCGTCAGTATGTTCTTGACCGGAAGGTCGGGATCCAGAGAGCCAATCACCTTCTGGATCGGAGTTGCGAGTGACATTACGTCTTTTGCAGAGCGTATAACTAATACGGAATCTGCGGAATTGCCCGGAATTCCTGCCAAAATCGGAAACCACATCATCGGGCGAGCGGAGCGGTCGATTTGATAGCTCGTGTCACCGACCACTCCAATGATCTCGTAGTTCTCTCCTTGCTGAGTCCGCCACTCCACACGCAGATGCTTTCCAATGGGATCCTCTCCAGGAAAAGATTGCCGAACGAATTCCTGGTTGACGATCGCGTATTTGTCGTGCTCCAGTCGCTCATTCTCAGAAAAAAAGCGCCCTCGGACCAGGGGAATTTGAAGCGTGGAGAAATAGTCGGGATCGGCTGTGCGGTATGCGGCAAAATGATGTTCTCCAAGCGGCTGAGGCGGATGCTCAGCAATCCAGAATTCATGATCGCCATAGTACCCATCCCCTGGCACAACGTTCGTAAGTCCCACCCTCTCTACACCCGGAATATGACGTACCTTCTCCATCAATTCTGTCTCAAAATTTACAATCTGTTCGGGTTTGGAGTATTTGTCCCCGCGAAGGAAATAGTTCATAGTCAGCACATTCCTTGTTGTGCAGCCCAAGTCAACGGCTCGAAGACGTAAGAAACTCCTGAAGAGCAAACCCGCAGCAACGAGCAGGACAACCGTCAAAGCAACCTCGCCGGTTAACAAAGCTTTGCGCATTGACGTGCGAGATGCACTTCCGCCAATTCCTCGCGAGTTCTCCTGCAGAGCCGAGAGAACACTCCCGCCGCTCGCAGAGATGGCAGGCAGCAGGCCGGCCAGAACTCCCGCCGTCGCAGTGATCCCAAGCGCAAACGCAACTGCCATGCCGTCCAAACGAACGCTATAGGCGCGCGGCAGCCCTTCCCAATGAGTCGTCAGCCAATGAGTTCCCACAGTTGCGAATAGTAGGCCGACCATTCCTCCACCCAGGCAAATCAGCAGACTTTCGGTCAGTTGCTGCCGAATCAGGCAGAGGCGACTGCTTCCGAGGGCTGTGCGAATCGCCATTTCTCTGCGACGAGCTGCCGACCGTGCGACGAGGAGGTTAGAGAGATTGAGACAAGCGATCAAGAGGAGGCAGACCACCGCTGATAACAACACATACAAAGGCGTTTTTACTTCTCCGACCATGTCCTCCAACAACGGTGTTGCAACGGCACCCTGCTTAACTGGTCCGGTGCCGTTGAGCCGAAGGTAGATCTGGTGCTGGGCAGCGCTGAGCTCCTGAATCGCAACAGTTGACTGGATGCCCGGCTTAAGGCGCCCTACAACGTAGCCGATGTGATCGTAGTGGCTCCACTGGACTTCGCGAGGTATTTCAGTTTGCCAAGGCACCCACAACTGAATTTTCGGATTCGGATATCGAAACCAGTCCGGAAGAACCCCAACCACCGTGTACAGCTGACCATTGAGTCGAACGGTATCCCCCAGGATCGCAGGGCTGTGGTTGAAGCGGCGCTCAAACAAAGCCCAGGAGAGAATAGCGGTGCGCGCGGCGCCAGGATTGTCATCAGCTGGCGTGAAGGAACGTCCCAGCACTGGACT
>QHZR01000068.1 GCA_003224755.1 Acidobacteriota bacterium | reverse complement strand
AAAAGGCATTCACCACTTCCAGTGCTGCATTCATCCCTGGATGCGCGTCACGGTCGAAGTGAAGTGAATCGGTAACGAAGACTGCCGAAGCAGATCAAACCCTGGGGCTTTCACAGTGGAAAGCCCCTGTAAATCGAAACAATAAAGGACAGACCCTATGAAGAAATACATAATTGAACGCGACATTCCGAAAGTCGGCAGTTTGGAGGGAGAACAATTGCGGCAAGCTGCCGCTAAGTCCAACGAGGTACTGGCGCAGCTTCATCCCGATATTCAGTGGTCAGAATCGTTTGTCGCTGCCGACAAGACGTTCTGTATATATCTGGCGAACGATGAAGCAGTCATCCGGAGGCACGCTGAACTCAGTGGCTTTCCTGCTACCAAGATCACGCAAATCGGTAAGGTAATTGATCCCACAACGGCCGAAGCCTGCGGTGCTGCTGCTGGCAAGAAATCGGTGGCGTGAGCGCAGAATCCCGTGTGCAACGCGACGGTGCCCCATCCAAGCGCTGCTTGGGTGGGGGTTTGTGTTTGGGCGCGAGGCTTCACTCCGAGGCGTCAACCGAACCAACCGAACCAAACTGCAGACACCAGGCTGATAACCAGCTATACTGCTGCCGCGAAATTCTCTCGTTTTTGCCGTCTGCCATAACTGGCTTGAAGGAGGTTCAATCATGCCCGTAAAACAAGGTGATCTAGCTCTCTTGCAACTTCCTGCGGCGCGCGAACTTCTGCAATCAAAAATTCCCGCCCGTCTCGCCTACGTCTGGATGGATGGTACGCCAAGGGTCATCCCCATCTGGTTTCACTGGAACGGAAGCGAATTCGTGATGGGCACGCCTCCGAACGCGCCGAAGCTCAAGGCGCTGGCTCGGAATCCGAAGGTTTCGTTAACCATCGACGACAATACTTTTCCGCATAAAGTGCTGCTGGTTCGAGGCACCGCGCGCATGGAACCGGTAGAAGGAGTCGTGCCCGAATACGCTATCGCGGCCGAGCGCTACTTCGGACGCGAACAGGGACACGCCTGGGTTGCGCGAATGGGAAAGATGGTTTCGTCTATGGTGCGAGTCACGATCACACCCGAATGGGTGGGCGTGCTGGATTTCCGAACAAGGTTCCCCAGCGCTCTGCCGCTGTAAGGTGAGCCGCACTCGCGCCGGGCCCAAATATGTCTCCCGGTTTTCCGTGTGTCGAGAACGCAAGCCGCCAGCAGCTTCATCACCACCGTGAAGCCCGCCCACTTCGACGACCCTAAAGTGTTACTTGAAGTCGGCGAGGAGGTAGCCGGGGCGATGAAGGGGGTCTGACATTCTACGCGCCGGATGAGCATCCGCGCTCGACATCACCCACGATTGCAGAAGTAGTTGTGGTCAGGGCAGGTTTTGGGTGGCGCTGCGCTTTCAGCGCAGCGATTCAAGCACCAATACTGACCGGCTTTAGCCGCTGAGGGATACCGGCCAGATCGAACCCGGGATGGGCCGAGCTGTAGGGATATTCCGGAGCATCGCTCACCAATCTCCTCTTCACGGGATTCAGATGAATGTATTCTCGGAAGGCCGATACTCGTCTAGGTCCCGCACACGCCGGTCAAGTAGCTCGGCTGCCAAATTTCACCGATGAATCGCAGCTCTTTCTTGGCTCGATAAGAAAACCCACCTTTGATCAATTGCAAAGCTCTCTCCAAGGTCTCAGTCGGAGTGATCAGCAGATGAAAATGATCGGGCATCAGCACAAACTCATGCAGAAGATATTTCTTCTGCAGGCGATAGTGCTGCAGAACGTCCAAGAATAGTCGCGCCATTCTGTCTGACTGGAATAGGCTCTGTTTCTGATATGCAGATGCAGTAATGAAATAGCAACTGTATTCTGTGTTGCCTCGCTGTGGAGCGGCCATAAGGTACCTCTTCGGCTAAGAGCCGCTCTGAGGTAGTCACTCTATCGCAGCGCTGGAAGCGCTGCGCCACCCAAAGGCAATGTTTCTTGTGATTGTCACGATTCGGGAGGATGGGATTCTTGGGTGGCGACCGCAGGGCCCGTAATGAGGTCGCCATCACAGCGACCTTAATGTATTACTTCAAGTCGGCGAGCAGGTGCCCGATGTACCGACTTCATTTCCGCTTAATCAATTGACAATTTCTTTACATAACTCCCTATGTCTCAGCACCTTGGCGCAACTTTTCTAACGGAAGCGGGTTTCCATTGGTAGATGAAAGATAGATCGGAGAGTGATTGATATGAAACTGAAAACGTTGATTTTAGGTTTGGGAATGTTGGCGTCGGCATTTTCGTTCTCGGTACAGAACGCAATGGCTTCTGTGCGGGAGACGGATTCGCTCGAGAAACGAGTTAAACATGAATTGAATATGCTGCCCTACGCGAATGCATTCGATTACATGACATTCACCGTGGACGCAGATAACAGCATCACATTGAGTGGCGAGGTGACCAATCCCGTGCTCAAGAGTGATGCAGCGAACGTGGTCAAGCGGATCGAAGGCGTGGAGCACGTGAACAATCAGATCAAGGTTCTGCCGGTATCGTTTTTTGATAACGGATCGCGACTGCGGCTCTACCGGGCGATCTACGGCTATGGGCCGTTGCAGCGGTATGCGCTGGGTGTGCAAAAGCCGATCCGCATTATCGTGGAAAACGGCCATGTGACCCTGATGGGCGTGGTTGACAGCGAAATGGATAAGAACATTGCCGGCCTGCGCGCGAATGGCGTCCCGGGAATTTTCTCTGTCGATAACCAGCTAAGAGTTGTAAGAGGCTAATGCGTTGTGGCGCGAGGCCGAAAGGCCTCGCGTGCCCCTGCGGTCTTTAAGACCGCTCTCGTGCCCTTTCCGCTGCATGCCTCTCGTCTCGCCCACTTCCGAGTATAGAATATTAATAACGACAGAGTGCTTACACTACGGATTTGGAATGACTCCGAAGATTGAAGCCTTTTCTATTTGTCACTCCGGGATCCCCTTCCGAAACCCGCCTGATGATCCCGTAACCTTTTGCCCACTTCGCCCGTTATCAGAAGACTTGCAAGGGCTGGCTGGCTCAATATGCCAGCCCTTCGGCAAAAACGATTTTTTAAACTAGCGGACCCCCTCACTGAAGCTCCGGACGTCTGAATCACGTCAAAATCTCAGATAAACCAACCTAGAGGGCCGCGCATCTAAGTAAATGTACTTCTCAGTTTGGCCGGTCGCAACTTCGCATCCCCGAATTGTGTTTTTGTAGTGTTCTCCACAGTCACCATCTGCTTGGTGTGCGATCGCTGGCCGCTTCAACCTTATTGGAGTAGATTCTTTTGAAATCAACTTGTTTCCCGCGCTACTTTGCCGTCACCGCATCACTCCTTTTGGCCGCGTTGTTAGCTGGTTGCGGGAGCTCCACGCCGTCCCCCAGTGGCCCGATTCCCGCGGCCAACACCACTCTTAAGGCCGAGACCGGTAACAACACCAGCACCGCGAGTTCTTTTCGCGGGCAGACGAATGGCAACGCTCCAGCTAGCAACGTTAGCAAGCTGCCGATTGCCTCGCTTCTCTATAGCGGGGCGACAACCAAAGTCTACGGCCACTTGTTGGGCTGGTTTGGGAAGCCAAATCACATTAGTGTCGGCTATCAGTCGAATACGGCAGCGCAGGTCCACGCCCAGGTTCAGGACATGATGAGCCGTGGCATGGCCGGGGCCGTTCTTGACTGGTACGGCGCTGCGGACCCATTCATTGACGGTACCGCCATGTTGCTCAAAAACGAAGCCGAAGCACATTCGGGATTCGAATTTGCCATCACGGAAGATAAGGGCGCGCTGGGCCAGGCGGCTGCAAGCAATGGATGCGATGTGACCGATCAGCTAATCTCCCGGCATATATGAAGCTGAACGGGCGTCCCGTGGTGTTTATGTTCGGCGTGGACGCTTTTTACATTGACTGGAGCCGCGTCAGGTCCTCTATTCCCGGCAACCCGCTGTTCATCCTGCGCGGCAATAGCGGTCTGAGCAGCGCTTCTGCCGACGGCGGATTTTCTTGGGTGAACATTCAAACTCCTATGCCGTTCAATCCCGAGCTGAATCTTCAGGACTCGTTCTTCCAAACTGCACAGAAAGCGCCGCAGAAGGTGGCGGTTGGGGCAGCATTTAAGGGTTTCAACGACACACTGGCTTCGTGGGGAACCGATCGCGTAATTGATCAGGATTGCGGGCAGACCTGGATACAAAGCCTCAACGAAATCGGGAAGTTTCATTCCACCGGCAATCAGTTGCCAATTTTGCAGATCCCGACCTGGAATGATTACGAAGAGGGTACTGCCATTGAGATGGGTATTGATAACTGCGCTTTTCTGGCCCCTTCGCAGTCTGGGAGCACCATAAGTTGGGCCGTGAACGGGCAGGAAAACACGATAGATCACTACACAGTGTTCATCAGTACCGACGGCCAAAACCTGTCGCCTCTCATTGATATTGCGGCCGGCACGCATTCTGTTGACCTCAGCAAGCTGCAATTGTCCGCGAACACGACCTACCTGGTCTTTGTAAAAGCCGTGGGACTCCCCAGTATTCAGAACAAGATGTCGCCGCCGATCGCTTACCACGCAGGCGATCAGCCCCCTACGGTTTCGCTCAACATTTCACAAACCACCGGACTCAGCTACACGGCTTCAACATCGGCTACAGGGAAAGTGGCAAAGTCGGTGATTGATTTCGGCGACGGCACGGTAGTTACGGGCACGAGCGCCTCCCACACATACAGCGCAGTTGGCAAATACTTGATCACCGCAACTGTTTATGACTCTGCTGGAGCCTCTTCAGTTGACGTGCAGCAGATCTCAGCGAAACCTTCGGGCGGTGGCGTTAACATCTCATCCCCCAATAACAGCGCAACCGTAAACTGGCCCACGCCGATCGTCGCGTCTGCAAATACGGGAAGTTCGGTTTCCGCAATGCAGGTATTGGTTGATGGTGTCGTGGCTTACGCGACGCATGGGGACACCGTGAACACCGCGATCAAAGTTTTCACCGGCGCACATCAGATCCAGGTGCAGGCGCTCGATTCCTCTGGCAATGCTATGGGCAGCACCTCGCTAAATGTGGACGCCGAGCCAAGCGACGCTCCACCCATCGCCAAAATCACACTGACCGCCATGCCGCAGATTTCGCCGACCACGTTCCTCGGCTGCACGGCCGGTTCCACTGATCCCGACGGTTTGGTGAACAGTCGCAAGCTGCAATTCTCCGATGGCAGCAAGTTCAGTTCACCCGCGGCTCTCGAGACGTTCCCTGCGCCCGGCACTTACAAGGCCACCGCGACCGTTATAGACAACTTGGGCGGCACCAACACCACGACCGTGACCTTCAACGTGCCGTAATGGCTTTGCTTTCCAAGGAAGGAAGCGTACACATTGGCACATCGGGATGGCACTACAAGCATTGGCGTGGACCTTTCTATCCAGAAGACTTGCCACCTGCCAAAATGCTCAGCTGGTATGCCGATCGATTCGACACAGTTGAAATCAACAATAGCTTTTACAAATTGCCTTCGAGCGAGGCACTCGCGGGCTGGTGCCGGCAGACGCCGGCGAACTTTTGCTTTGCTGTGAAAGCCAGCCGTTACATTACCCACAACCGCAAATTGAAGGACGGCGCACAGACAAGCGATAAGTTCATCTCCCAGATGAGGGAACTAGGAAAGAGGCTCGGACCAATTCTGTTTCAGTTGCCTCCGAGCTGGCGCGTAAATCGTGACCGGCTTGCAGAATTTCTCAGCGAGCTGCCGCGCACCCAGCATTATGTGTTCGAATTCCGCAACGAAACTTGGAACACGCCGGAAGTTTACGACATGTTGCATCGGCATAACGCGGCTTTCTGCATGTTTGAGTTGGCAGGATTCCAATCGCCGATGGAGGTGACCGCCGACTTTGTCTACGTGAGATTGCACGGGCCCGGCAACAAATATCAGGGCGACTATAGCAAATCGCAACTTCGTACCTGGGCCACGAGAATTAAAACGTGGCGCAAGACCCTGAAGCACATCTTCATTTACTTCGATAATGATCAGGCGGGCTTTGCCGCAAAAAATGCGATGGAGTTGAAAAGAATGGTCATTGGCAGCTAACGCTCACGCATTCACCTAGTCACGGTGCCTTCACCATTGTTATGGGCCCTGGATGAACCCCAAATGGCGTGGCAGTTGCCAATGGTGGGAACTCCTCGCCGAAACAGAAATCCGGGCAAAGCCGTGAGCGTGCCGGTGGTGGATTCAACGCTCCATTTTCTCGCGCTTCACCGCTGCATCGGTACTCCAGTAGCCGTTGTCGGATGCGATGTGAAGCTGCATTTCGTCACTCGAGACTTTGCCCGTAACAATCAAGGTTACAGGCTGGCCTTGCCAATCGGTTGCGATTTTCATGGAGATCGCGTCTCCATCCAATTTGCCCTCTGAGACCGGACGCGGCTTGCCATCATAGCCAAGCATGGAACCGCTGATCGCGCCTTTGTCCGATTTCAGATCGAAAACGGCATCCCCACCGCTTTGCATGGGTCCCTTCCACCTACCTGTGACGTCTGCAGCAAATGCAAAAGTGGAAAGCAAGATCATGGTCAACAGTACTGACGAGCCTCGAGGAATACGCATGGAGTCTCCAACCAGAATGGGAATTTAATACAACTCAAGAGTGCTACAGCAGATCAGTCCAATCTAGTGCTGAACGTCATCGCCCATTGCTGACAAATGTCAGGCGGCAATTACTTAGCAGTGACCTTGCATTCGTCAACGGACTGAAGCCCTGCGGACGCGCCGCGAAGATATTTGTCCCAGAGCTGTGTGGATTCTTTCACGATGCAGGCATGAAATCGCTGGCCCAGGGAAAATGACGCGTGCTCAGCCCCACCCACCAAGACTTGATACTTGTTTCCGGTTGGCATGTGTTTAAACGGCTGCGTACGCCATTCCGGGGGTTCACCACTGCCTGCGCGATCGCGGGTGCCACTCATCGTCATGGTCGGGATCGCCACATGTTCCCACGAGTTATCGCTGAATGACGATCTGCCTGGTCCTGGAGGTGACATCGCAATTGCCGCCCGAACGTGATCATCTCGGAAAGATTGTTGTGCCGCGTTCGGCGGAGCCGCAGTTGCTCCCACGATCAGAAGAGTCGTTCCAGCACCCATCGAATGCCCGCTCACACCGATTTTCTTTCGGTCGAGTTTGCCCTTTATCGCAGGAACCTGGTGCTCAATCGTCTTTAATGAAGAGATAAGAAAGCGGATGTCTCCGGTACGTTGCGTTTGCAGCTCAAACGCCTTTGCCGTGTCCTCAACTCCCTGCATGCCAATCTGCCGCATAGCAACCGTGTCGCTGCCGACGTGGGTTGGAAGGATGACGATGTAGCCTGCATCAGCCCAACCGCGTCCCAGATATTCGTAGCCCTGGTCGCTCCCGCCGTAGCCGTGCGAAAAAATAATGACCGGAAGCGAACCCGCAACGTGTCCTGGGTAATAAAATCTTGACCGGAATATCGCGATTGCGAGACGAATCGTGCAGATTCAATTCGGCAGTCAGCGACGTCGATGGCAGCTCCTCTTGCGATGCCGACTCTGCAGTCGAATCACTTTGCCGTACCACAGGAGCCGCACCTGGGGGTGCCGATGAAGGGGCCGCTGCAACCTTTGCCACAGGCGGTTTAACGGGTACCGTTGCCGCACGCTCCGCAGGTGCTGGCGTCGCAGCCGAGGAGGGCGTGGCAGTTGAAACCGTTGTGGGCACTATGGGCGTCACAGTTGGTTGCGGGCTGAGGATCGCCAAAGATGCCGGAGCAATTGTTGCACGAGGCGCCATTGCAGCAGAATGTGGTCCCAGAAAGCGGCCGGCGAAAAACACCACCGCCGCAACCACGACGGCTGCCCCGGCAGCCATTACCATCCAAACCGACCTCGGCGAGGCTGTCCGCGTCACTCCCGCTTGCTCGATAGCAGGCAACGTTACCGACTGCGACGACACCGCTGCTCTCATTCCGCTGGTGGTATCACGTACCAGCCGCTTGAGGTCCGCCATCATTTCCGACGCGTGCTGATAACGCAGGTTCAGGTCTTTCTCCAGCGCTTTGTTGATGATGTCCTCAAGCTTGCCCGGCATCTCCGGGTTCAGCCGGACCGGACCGACTGGCGCGCGATTCAGAATCCCATCAAAGATGACGCCAGACGTATCGCCGCGAAACGGCGTCACTCCAGTCGCCATTTCGTAGAGCATCACTCCAAAAGAAAACAGGTCTGTCCTTGCGTCCAATTCCTTCCCACGCACCTGTTCGGGAGACATATAAGCAATCGTCCCCAGCGCCGTACCCGGACTTGTCAGTTCGCCGGTTGCACCAACCGTGACGTCGCTCATCACGGAAACCGAGACTGAAGATGATCGGCTCCGCACTGGTGTGATCTTGGCCAGTCCGAAGTCGAGGATTTTCGCATGCCCTCGCTTCGTAACCAGAATGTTGGCGGGCTTGATGTCGCGATGGACAATGCCTTCGGAGTGGGCCGCATCGAGCGCATCAGCGATTTCAACTCCCAGGCCAAGCAGGATTTCGCTGTCCGATGGCCTGCCCGCAATTCGGTGCTTGAGTGTCACCCGGTCCAGGAATTTCATGGCAATAAAGCGCTTGCCCTTGTGCTCGCCGATTTCATAGATCGTGCAGATATTGGGATGGTTCAGCGCAGATGCGGCCCGCGCTTCGCGACGAAATCGCTCCAGTGCCTGCGCGTCTTGGGCAACGTCTTGGGGCAGGAATTTGAGCGCAACAAACCGCCCCAGCGACGTGTCCTCGGCCTTGTAGACAACACCCATGCCGCCGCCGCCCAGCTTTTCAACAATCCGGTAGTGCGAAATGGTTTCGCCGATCATTTCGGTGGGAAACCTATGTTATGGGCTGTTCAGCAGGGGAGTCAATTTGAAGGTAGATGGGAAATAGGCTCAGTCTGCGGATCGTCGACCATCCAGAACGTAAAACAACTCACTAAGGAGCTCGGCGTGAGCCTGGCCTAACGGGCAGGGAAGTTAAGAAGGCGCGCTTCCTGCCCGAGGAAATCCGCCGTCTGCGTCAGCTACTCAATTCCAGCCTGCACCACGTGCACAATATTGTTTCGCACCGCGTACAGCACCAGGTCGCTCACTGAGTGCAACTGCAATTTGCGCATAATGTTCGACCGATGGGTCTCGGCGGTTTTCACACTCAGTCCCAAGGCCACCGCAACTTCTTTCGTGCTCTTTCCTTCCGCCAGTAACTGCACGATTTCGCGCTCGCGCGGCGTTAGCCGGTTGCGTCCAGGTGTGACCAATGCTCCGGGCTTACCACCCTTCAGATAGCCTTCGAGCACCATGGCTGCGACCTTGGAGGTGAAATATGTCTTGTCGCGGCGGAGCGCTTCCACGGCTGCCACCAGATCGCGGGCTGCGTCCGATTTCAGCAGAAAACCGCGAGCACCGGCATTCAACACTTCACGTACCACTTGATCGGAATCGTGTAGCGTCAAAATCAGCACTCGTGCCTGCGGGTTCGTCTTCAGAATCTGCCGTGTCGCCTCCAAACCGTTCAAATTCGGCATTCCAATATCAAGAATCACGACGTCCGGCTTAAGCTGCTGAGCTTTGTCCACAGCTTCGCGCCCTTCGCCTGCCTCTCCGCAGACCTGCCATTCCGGCTGTGCTTGCAGAAGAGCCACCAGTCCCTTGCGAACTACCTCGTGATCATCCGCGACTAAAATCCTGAACGTTGACATAGGCCCCCTTCCATTCCCACCGCAGATCCCCATTTTCCTGGGGATGCGGTCTGTTGAGTAACCCATCGAAAAGTTACCCCGTTGCATCATGATTGCCAAACTTAAGTCCTTATTTCTGTGACCCGCGGACAATTCCCGCACAGCTCATCATGTAAATCTTACTTCGCACTACCGAGCTCCCTCACATGGATGTTGCCCGACCGCTTCACAAGTTCAGTCTCTCGTCGCTAAGCCACATCTCCCGAAACACGAAACAAGTCCTGTTGTTTCGATTCCCGTTCTTCATGCGAAACCAACCTGATTCCATGGATCGGCTCAAGTACAAGTGTGAATGTGGAAGCACAATCGTTACACAGCCAGAAGTGCGCCGTCTCTTTGTGCGGCTTCTCGTCGAACGGAGCCGCAGATTCATGGCTTGCGGTTACAGAAATAGAGATGACCTCAAACTGAAACAATCGCCCTTCGGTGAACGAGAGCAGCGGACGATTGCACTTTTCGTTAGTACAGTGCCCCAGCATACAGTCCAAAGAACCGGCACCGACAAATTACGCTTAAAACCCTATGTTTCCAATACAGTCAGCACTGTATTTAGCTGTCCCTAGTTACGGCTAGGACACTTCCTAGAAAATTAGAGTCTTCGGATATCCGAAATGCGTCTGTTATAATGAGGCGAAAACGAAGGAGAACCATGTCCACTACCACAGTTCCGACGACCCCCGAAGTTCGACCGCAGGAAACAACCAAGAAAGCGCCCATTTCGCTGACTCCGACCGCGATCACTAAAGTCAAAGAGATCATGGGACAACAGACTCCCGTGCCAGCCGGGCTGCGCGTTGGTGTGGTCGGTGGAGGCTGCTCCGGATTTTCATATTCCATGTCCTTCGAGAACGCGTCCGGGCTGATGGACAAAGTTTTCGATATGGATGGCTTGAAAGTCTATGTGGATGCAACCTCGGTCATGTACCTAAACGGCTGCATTGTGGACTACGTCGAGACCCTGGAAGGCGCTGGCTTCAAGTTCGAAAACCCGAACGTGAAGAGCACCTGCGGCTGCGGATCATCCTTCAGCGTGTAGCCAAACTGCAGGCTTTAAGACATTATTTGCGAAAAAGGCCCTCGAAAATCGAGGGCCTTGCTGTTTGTGCGTAGCGATCGTGCTGGATCAAATTAAACAGGTTGCAGACAAGCTTGCGGCCAACCTCCCATAGTCTCTTAAGCGGCCCCCTCAACGAATAAGCATTGCGGGAAATTGCTATTTTGTGGCGACATCCTTCCTTTGTTGCGCCTAGCCGACGAGCGCCAACCTCCTGAATACAAGGGAAATCCAGGTCTTGACATTGATTAACAAATTGCAATATAAATATTGCGATAAGGAATATGACTCTCGCCGAGAAAATCCGATATCTGCGCGAGGTGGAAGGGTCGCTGCGCGGACTTGGCCGGCCATTGACGCAGGTCGAATTGGCGCGCGCCGTTCGCAAAGAGCAAGGCAAGACGATCAGCCAGTCTTATATCTCGCAAATTGAGGGCGGGTCGCGGCGACACATGACGCAGGCTTCGCGCTCCTTGCTAGCAAAGTTTTTTAAAGTTCATCCCGGATTTCTGGTGGATGATCCCGAGGGCTATCACACGGAACTGACTTCCGACTTGCGCACGGTGGAAGGCAAGCTCGATGTGTGGTTGCTCCAAGGTTCCGAGCGCTTTGCCGGAGATCGCGAATTGAGTGAAATCCTTATCAAAGCTGCCCGCGAGAAGGACACGCGCAAGGCCTTTCTGTTGATGGGCGCGATTCTCGATACTCCAGGGCTTGCGGACCGCCTGCTCGAAGCCTTGCAGCCGAATGCGAGTAGTGGAGCGAGTCACCGTAGAAGCGGAGGACGGCTATGACTTTGGCTGATTTCTACCTGGTCTGTTTTGTCGTGGGATTTTTTCTGAGTCTGCTGATGTTCCTGGCTGGCGGCCTGCATTTGCACATTCCGCATTTCCATGGGCACGCTCTGCCGGTCCACATCCATGCGACCGGGCATGCACCTGCGGGGGTACATGGAGGGCATGGGACGCAAGTCTCCCCATTTAACCTGATCTCGCTAACTGCCTTCCTGGCGTGGTTCGGAGGCACGGGGTATCTGCTGACCCGCCACTCCACGATTTGGTTTTGGGCAGCACTAGGGATTTCACTATTGAGCGGCACCGGTGGCGCGGCCATCATTTATTTGTTCCTCAGCCGTGTGCTCACCTCCCCTGATGAACACCTTGATCCCGCCGACTTCGAGATGGTCGGGGTGCTCGGCAGGCTTTCCATGCCAATTCGCGAAGGTGGCACGGGAGAACTGATCTACTCGCAAGCCGGAACTCGGCGGGTATGTGGTGCGCGGGTGGAAGATGGAACGGCAATCTTGAAAGGAACAGAAGTTGTGGTCACGCGCTATGAGCGCGGAATCGCTTACGTGCGTCCGTGGTCGGAGATGGCCGGGGAAGAAAACGAACTCGGAGAAACGGTGAATGATCGTGATGGGAGGGCGCTGTGATGCCCACCGTTCAGCCAGCTTCGAGGAACTATTTTAAGGCACTGGTTGCATTCATGTGGGTTGCTTTGCCGGTCATCGGTTTTCGCTCCTGGCAGGTCTGGGGCCAGCTTCCCGCGCGATTGATCACCCATTTCAATCGTGCGGGTCGTCCCAACGGATGGATGACGCCTCAGCAATCGCTGATCTTCAGCCTGGGGCTCACGTTGTTCCTGCTGATTCCGTTCACCGCGATTTTGCTCTACACACT
Source organism: Acidobacteriota bacterium (assembly GCA_003224755.1). Taxonomy (GTDB): domain Bacteria; phylum Acidobacteriota; class Terriglobia; order Terriglobales; family Acidobacteriaceae; genus Gp1-AA145. Next base: position 4,581 of record QHZR01000068.1, on the reverse strand, counting down.
GCGACGTTCGCGCAAGCCCGACGCCTCCGTGTGGGCATTGCTGGGCCTCTTCTACACCATCGTTGGGGTCGAAACATTTATCGCCGACGCAGTTCTGCGCTACAACTTGTCGGCGACATCCATGCCGATGGAAGCGATCGCTATCATCCTGTTCGTTTCGATTTTCATTTTCACAATTGTTTTTCTGCGCGCGCATCGGGGAACGATACTTCCTGAGGCGAATGTATTTTCTGAGGAGGCCCATGGTTCTCGCGTAGTCGCGCTGATCTTTCTTTTGCCCGTAGCGGCGGAAATTGCCGCTGCTCTCACAGTTCCGATCGGCAGCGTGCGGCTGGCGCTAGCTTTGACTGCGGCAGCCATGCTGATTGGCGCAGTTTTTGCCTGGAGCGGCTTCCGTTATGTATTCAGCCAGTCGGGTGTGGAGATCTCTTCACTTGGCTTCCGCCTGCGCTCGATTTCTGCAGCTGATATCCGGAGCTATGCCGTTGACCACTGGAATTGGCTGGGCGGATATGGCATTCGCGGAATCGGCGACCGCCTATGTCTGGGGCAAGCGCGGCGTCCGCATCAAGACCAGTGAAGGCGAGGTGTTCCTGGGACACAGCCAGCCGGAAAAGCTTGTCCGGGATTTGGATTTGATGACTCACAACCACGAAGAACACGAAGTTGGTCGTCGTTCGTGACCCTTCTTGTCCTTGGTGGTTAATGATTTCTGCGTTGCGCGAGGAGGCGCTATGTTATTCGGGCTATCGATTGAAATTTGGGTCGTCATTGGGCTGGGCATTCTGGTTTTCATGCTGCTCATGAGCGGTTTGGCAAGGCTGTATCGAAAAGCAGGGCCGCACGAAGCTCTGGTTGTTTACGGATTTCGCGCGAAGAGAGTAGTGGTAGGCAGGGGAACGATCGTGTTCCCAATGATGGAAAACTGCCACGAGTTGTCTCTCGAATTGATGTCGTTTGACGTGGCGCCGCAACAGGACCTCTACACCAAGCAAGGTGTCGCGGTGACGGTCGAGGCCGTCGCGCAAATCAAAGTTAAGTCGGACACCGAATCCATCTGGACCGCCTCCGAACAATTCCTCACCAAGACCGATCAGGAACGCGAAGGCCTGATCAAGCTGGTCATGGAAGGTCATCTGCGCGGCATCATCGGGCAGTTGACCGTGGAAGAAATTGTCAAGCAACCGGAGATGGTCGGCGACCGTATGCGTTCCACTTGCGCCGATGACATGAACAAGATGGGCTTGGAAGTCATCTCGTTCACCATCAAGGAAGTCCGCGACAAGAACGAATACATCATCAACATGGGACGCCCCGACGTTGCTCGCATCAAGCGCGACGCCGATGTCGCTGCCGCTGAAGCTGATCGTGACACGGCGATCCGGCGGGCTCTTGCCACTCGGGAAGCTGCCGTCGCCAAAGCGCAGGCGGATCAGGATCGCGTGCTGGCGGAAACGTTGTCCCTGGCAAAAGCAAGCGCAGGCAGACAAAGCCTATGACATCCAGACCAACATCATGCAGCAGCAGGTGATCGCTGAGCAGGTGAAGGTGCAACAGGTCGAAAAAGAACAGCAGGTCAAAGTTCAGGAAGCGGAAATCAATCGCCGCCAAGCCGAACTGGTTGCGACCGTTCTGAAGCCGGCGGAAGTCGAGCGTCAGCGCATTGAGACGTTGGCCGCCGCCGAAAAGCAGCGCCTGATTGCGGAAGCTGAAGGGCGTGCTTCTTCGATTCGAGCCCAGGGCGAAGCGGAATCGGAGATCATCTTCAAAAAAGGCGATGCCGAGGCCCGCGCCATGAACGTGAAAGCCGAGGCTTACCAGGAGTACAACCAGGCCGCAATTTATGACAAGCTGCTGACGAGCTTGCCGGAGGTGGTGCGGGCACTGGCGGCTCCGCTGGCAAATGTGGACAAGATCACCGTGGTTTCAACCGGCAACGGCGACGCCACGGGAATGAACAAGATTACCGGCGACTTGACCAAGATGGCGGCGCAAGTCCCGGCACTGTTCGAAACGCTTTCAGGAATGAGCATGTCCGACTTGCTTTCGAAGGTGCGGGGCATTGGGGACAAGGCTCCGAAGCCACCGGATTCATTGCCGCCGGTGGGCGGAACGAGTGATGCGCCGAAGTCGAACGGCAAGTAGCACGAACCGTGCGGGGGGGCACCCTTGTCCGACGCTGGACGGGGGCGTCGGGGGCGGGTGCCCTCACCCGCCCAAGGCTGAAGCCAGATGCTTGAAATTGTGGGCGAGCTGATTGTTGGAATCTTGATCGGAGTCGTTGAGCTCATCGGAGACGCCCTGCTGGAAGGAGTATTCGAAGGCTTGGTGAAATTCGTCGCCGCTGTTTGGAGCATGCTAGCTGGTTATTGGAGCGCAATCTGTGACTGGATTGCAAAGCTCATAACGTGACCAGCCGCGCGCGGGAAACAATACAGCCCAGGGCGTAAGCCCTGGGTTAGGCGGAAAAACGATCAGAATCCCCTAGGGACGACAAAAAATATATGAAACGACCATCAATGCAAATCGGACTTGGCATCGCACTGGGAGCGGGAATCGGTACGGCTATCTCCGTCGCTCTGGGTCCGAGCGGCGCATGGTTGGCAATCGGGATCGCGATTGGCGTCTTCGTCGGAACGATGATGTCGCGCAATCGCACTGAAGTCAGGAGGCAATTATGAAATGTAATCCGATGAATGCGGGTGTAGGAGTCGCGCTCGGGGCAGGAATTGGCGCGGCAATTGGGGTGGCACTGGGTCATGTTGGATCTTGGATCGCGATCGGAGCGGGCATCGGAGTGGCAATCGCATATTCCTGCGCTCCGAAGTCCAAGTCAGATGCGGCGCAGAATCCGACACCGAAGGCTTAGGCGGAAATCCCAGCTCTCGCAAGATTTGCGAGACCTGGGGTACCCCAAGTTGTCAGTTTGAGGTTCCCACCCTACGAAAGGCGCGTAGGGTGGGGCACCCTGAGTTTGTTGGTTGGACTTTTGTTTTGAGCTAACGGCGAAGAGCTAATAGCTAGAAGCTGGTTTTCGAAAGGAGTTCATCATGGCACTGCTCGAACGTGTTTCAACGCTGGTCCGCGCAAACATCAACGACCTAATCGACAAAGCAGAAGACCCGGAAAAGATGATCAAACAGGTCATTCTCGACATGCAGAATCAACTCTTGCAGGTGAAGACGCAGGTGGCGATCGCCATCGCCGACCAACACTTGCTCGAAAGGAAGCAGAAAGAAAACGAAGAAAAGACCTCGGAATGGACGCGCAAGGCCGAGCTCGCCGTCGGAAAAAAAGAAGACGACCTCGCCCGAGCCGCGCTGCATCGCGTGGAAAGCTATCGCGAACTGACCGGCAACTTCACGCAGCAGGTCACCGACCAGAAGGCTCAAGTCGAGAATCTCAAGACTGCTCTGCGCCAACTCGAACAGAAACTCACCGAAGCGCAGGCTAAATCCGATCTGCTGATTGCGCAACATCGCCGCGCCCGCGCCGTCGGCAAAGCCCACGACGCTCGCACCGTGATTGGCGACCACTCAAAGAGTGCCGCCTTCGATCGCATGAAGCGCAAGGTCGCGCACAACGAAGCTGTGAGCCAGGCCAAGTCCGAACTCGGCGCCGATGACGTCGAAGACCGCTTCATGGCGATGGAAAAGTCCGACCGGATTGAGCAGTTGCTGGCGGAAATGAAAGCGAGACATGCGTAAGGTAACAAATGAGGCGACGGCATCAGGTCCCCGGCAAAGCTGAAATGATCCGGAAACAACGGATTGCACTCGCGCTTATAGGTTTTGCGATTCTCTGTTTTGGCGTTGGAGCGCTGTCGCGCGGCCATCTGCATTATCGGAATTGGTGGGGTGCAGCCGTATTTGCGCCGTTCGCGATTGTGGTTTCGATTTTGGCATTTGCGGCTGCTCTCAAATGGCGGAGTCGGGAACCAGAAGCTTTCAATACGATTAGACTCAAAGATCGGCATGACCATTCCCAGCTGTGACCCTGAGCGGAGTGAGTTCATTCCGCAGGGCGAAGACCGCTTCATGGCAATGGAAGAGTCCGAGCGGATCGAGCAGTTGAAACTCATTTCACCCATCGTGTAAGTCTGAGGGGGCGGATTTTTGGCATTTCGTGAACCTATGGCACAACTCGATCAGGCCTCGCTAGCTGTTCAACCCGAATTAACTTCGGGAGAGGGCGTCTTGTGGATCGGACAGCCCAATCCGAATAGGATTTTTTACAAAGAGGACATATTCCTTGTCCCATTCAGTTTGCTGTGGTGCGGCTTTGCGATTTTTTGGGAAGCGGGCGTTGCTGGCTTCTGACCTTCAGGACCGCGATCGCACGAACCATGGATCTTCGGAATGATTTGGGGTATTCCTTTTGTTCTGATTGGCCAATACTTCATATGGGGTCGCTTCTTCTACTCAGCCTGGAAAAAGAAGCGCACTCACTATGCGGTGACAAATCGGCGCGTAATCGTGGTCCAGAAAGGTCGAACACGACAAATGGCGTCCGCGTACATCGACACTCTACCGACCCTCATTAAGGAAGGTGCACCGAATGGCATCGGTACTCTGCGTTTTA
>QHZR01000067.1 GCA_003224755.1 Acidobacteriota bacterium | reverse complement strand
CGCCGCCATTGCTGCACTCCGCCATCACTCTGGCTTCTAATCCGGCCTTATCCAACCCAGAGAGCGTGTATAGGCGGCTCCGGTACCAGGCTTCAAGCAGGCGACGTTTGTTGCGGGCTTTGCTGAGATCGCCAAACCGCGGCTCCAGCAAGTTTAGAACATTCGATTCCGTGCGATAGATAGCGAAGTTGCCGGAGGACAGCAGCATGTGATAGAGGAGGGTGGTTCCCGAGCGTCCGCAGCCGATCACGAACACTGGCGCCTTGCTGCGCATGGTCAGGCTTTCTTGAACTGGCGCTGTCACTATCCCCATTGCCTCCGCCTCTAGTTTTGCCGGCTAACCCGGTACGCGGCGCTCGCTCCCGGTGATGGCTGGTGGCGCGGGGTTTTGTCGTATCCCGTCCACAAAATTTCTGTGCCACAATTCCAGCACCAGCATGCGCCATAACAACCCCGAGCGGTTACGGCGACCGCGCAGATGTTCCTCAATCAAGCTGCGTACCGCTCGCGGCCTAAAGTAGCCGCGCTCAAGCGTGCGCGGCTCGAGCAATACCTCCAGCAATTGCTGCTTGAGCTCATATTTCATCCACTCCACCAGGGGAAGCTGGAAACCCTGCTTCGGGCGATCGAGCAGCTCTCGCGGAATTTCAAGCCGGGCAGCTAGTTTTTTTAACAGGTATTTCCGCTCGCCCTTGCGAAACTTCCATTCCACCGGCAATTTCGTCACCCACTCCACGAATTCGTGGTCGAGCATAGGCACCCGCACTTCAAGCGAAGTGGCCATGCTCATGCGGTCCACTTTGGTCAGAATATCGCCAGCTAGGTAAGTCTTGGTATCCAAGTACAACAACCGGCTAAGCGGGTCCCGGGCGGGGCCATGATCGTGATAGCACTGGAACTGACGGCGGGCATCGGGCAATGCTTCGATACCTTCCAGAAACTCCGGCGTGAACATCATGCGCGCTCGCTCTCGCGCTGGGAAGAACGATACCGCATCCAGATAGCGGTCACGACCGTTGAGCGAGGCATTCCAGGCCAGGTCTTTTCCGTAGACGTGCGCGGGCAGGCGAGGATGAATGTGGTTGCGATAGAAGGAGCCAGCCAGTGGCGGAATGTGATCAAATCTCCTGCGCCGCAGCGCCACCAGATAGCGGTCGTACCCCGCAAACAACTCGTCGCCGCCATCGCCAGAAAGTGCGACGGTCACCTTCTGCCGCGCCATGCGGCAAACATGGTAGGTGGGCAGCATGGAGGAGTCCCCGAAGGGCTCCTCCAGCAAGGTCGCCAGATAGGCCAGAGTGTCTTCTATGTTGGGATCGACAATTAGCTCGTGATGTTCGGTCGAAAACCTCTCTGCCACCATGCGCGCGTATTTAGATTCGTTGAATTGCTGGTGGCGGAAACCGATCGAGAAGGTCTTCACCGCGCGAGTGCTCGCCCGTGCCATGAGCGCCACCACAATCGAGGAATCCACACCGCCGCTGAGCAATGCTCCCAGTGGCACGTCGCTGATCAGCCGTATGCGTACCGCCTCCGACAGCCGCGCCTCGAGCTGCTCCAGACATTCCTCCTCGGAACTTGGCGGATCGGAGCCGTACCGTGGCAGATCCCAGTATTGTCGGATCGTGGTCCTTCCGCCCGCGTATTCCATTAGGTGCCCAGGAGGAAGTTTGCGAATCAGGCAAAAGGCCGTGAACGGATCAGGGATGTAACCGAAATAGAAGTATTGCAGGAGACCTTCGCGGTCGACTTCGGCGAGCTCCGGTGCCACCGCCAACAAGCTCTTGATCTCGGAGGCAAACAGCAGCCGGCCATGGTGGAGCGCATAATGGAGCGGCTTTTTGCCCAACCGGTCGCGCGCCAGCAGGAGTGATTGCTGGCGCTGGTCGTATAGCGCCAGGGCAAACATGCCCCGCAACCGCGTCACGCAGTTCGCACCCATCTCCTCGTAAAGATGGACGATCACCTCGGTATCAGTATGGGTATAGAAGCGGTGGCCACGGCTTTCCAACTCCCGCCGAAGCTCAGGGAAGTTGTAGGTTTCGCCGTTATAAACTACCCAGATGCTCTGGTCTTCGTTGTGAATGGGTTGGTGTCCGCCGCCGAGATCAATGATGCTGAGCCGCCGCATGCCCAGCCCAACCGGACCCTGGACGAAGGACCCCTCATCGTCGGGGCCGCGGTGCACGATGGCGTCGCACATCTGGTGGATTGATGCGGCACCCACATCCTCCCCGGGCCGTCCAATGATGCCGGCTATTCCACACACCGCTCCACCTCCGGCTGCTCGAATTCCGCGCGGGACTCCTGGGCAAATGCTTTGCGGCCCTGCACCGCAACGGGCTGGTCGATGACGCTTAAGTCTCGCAATCCACAACTCTCAAACCAGCGGAAAACCTCCTCATAGGTATGCTTGGACTGGTACCAGGGCGAGTACCAGTCAAAGGTATCTAAGATCCGCCACTTGGGGTCGGGATTGAAGGCCATGGGAACGAGGTAGGCCAGCGCGCCACTCGCGGGCCGGCCTACCAGCGGGATGCGGCGCAACAATTTGTGCAGTGCGTAGAGGGGGACCACGCCATAGCAGAACTTATGCAGCAGCTGGGGGGACATACGGCGTGTGATTTTGCGATAAACGTCACTCATGCTGTACCAGTGGTTGTAGCCGCTGTACAGCCAGACGGCAATGCGTCCGCCCGGCTTGAGCAGGGGAGGCAGCATTTTGAATGCCGCCTGGCAGTCCGGCGTATGATGCAACACCCCGATGCTGTATATGTAGTCGAAACTTTCGTCAGCAAAGGGCAGCTGAAAAACATCTGCCTGGAAGACGGTGGCCGAGCTGGAGGCTAGATTTGCGGCCGCGACTTCTGCCGCCACGCTGAGATCGATGCCGACGACACGGGCTCCCCACCGGGTGGCGACTTCGGCAAATCGGCCCATACCGCAGCCAACATCAAGAACCAGTTTACCCGCGAGGTCCTCGGGACCAAATCCGGTGCGCCGGCGGAACGCTTGCTCGGAGCGGCGACTCTGTTCATTATCCAATTGTGTCCGCGCGTAGAGCTTCCACTGGAAACCGAAGCTGCCCGCGTAGTACTCCATGCTCACGAAGCGGACTACACCGTTCACCTCAGGGAAAACCAGCCCGCAATGGCTGCAGGCCAACCCTTTAGAGTGCTCTTCGACCAGGCCGCGGCAGGCTGTACAACGAAGGACGGCTAGGAGCTCTTGGCTGATCCCGGGATGGCTGCGGTGTGTGTTCGCCATAGCTAAAATCGAGCTTTCCCTCTCTAAACTGGGCTATAGATCCGTTCCTCGACCTGAACGGGTTTCACGGCTACTCCGAACCTTTCCTTCACCGGGGGGAAAGCAATTTTGGCTAACAAAATTGTATAGGTCACCATGTAATAGGGAAACAATGAATACGCGGTGCTAGCAAAGGAAGCTCCGATCAAATAGGCCACCAAGCTCGCCCACAGCGCTCCCGCGAACATCTGGACGTCGCTGCGGCGATCGTAGAGCTTCGACTTGCGCACCCGTCGAACGTTGCGGAAGGCCAGCTGCAATAAGACCAGGAACATGACCAGCGCCGGAATGCCACATTCGGCACTGAATTCAGTGTAGGTGTTGTGCGTGACCATCCAGGTGCTCGTGAATGACGAAAAGTTCCCTGGACCTACGCCGAAAACTGGATGGGTAGCCGTAACTTTTAAACTTTCGATCAATAACGCCCGCCGGGCCGCGGCCGATCCTCGATCTTTATCGCCAGCCTGATCCTGGCCGACCAAGGTCTCCAGGCGCTTGGAATAATTTTGCGGAGCCAGGAATACAGACAGAAGAACGCACAGCGTGGCGACCGCAATGATGTGGATTCGCCGACCGCGCAGAGCAAATTCCCACAAACAGAGAGCAATCGCCATGGACAAGGCCAAGAAACCGGCTCGCGAATAGGTGGCCATCACGGCGTAGATCATCGTCAGGATAGCCATGCCCCATAGGATCTTCTTTAACATGCCGCGGGCGGTCAGCAGGAACACCAAGCAGATGGGCCAATTCAATGCGATATTCATGGCCAGATCATTGGGGTTCGAGAGTAGCCCATTTCCAATCCCCGCCAGGCGTCCATTCCAGCGAGTGTTGACCAGGACCGAAACCATGGTCATCAGGGCCACGCCCGCCGCCTGTACAAAGATCAGCCGTCGCAACTCACGCATGCGAGAAACCGTCATCACCAGGGTGAAAGGGATGATAAAGGTCTTTGAGAACTGCCACACCACCACTTGGAGGCTATTGCCCCGCCAAGATGAGAACGGAACCGTCAATATCAGCCAACAGAACATGGCAAAAAGGAGCTTGACTTCGAAGGGTAATTTCTTCGGTCCGCCTTTTTTGCCCCCTAGCAACAGAGCCAGGATGGCGATGGCGCCCGTGATCTTGGCCAGGGGAATCGTTCGTAGACCCGGGATGACATCGCTCGGTCGCAGGTAATACAGAAAAGAGAAGGCTAGCATCACCTTGTAAGCAAACTTCGAGCGCTCACTCGGCGATTGCACCGCCTCCGATATCTTTGTCACCAATGATGCCACTGTATCTCCCGCGCCCCGGCTAGTTGGCGCCTCGTCCCAATAACACGATTTTGATGGTTTGGAACATGATTACCAGATCGAGCCCGAGGGACATGTTCTTGACATAGTAGAGGTCGTATTGCAGCTTCTCTTTCGCGTCTTCGACGGAGTTACCGTACCTGTACCGAATTTGTGCCCAGCCGGTGATGCCGGGTCGGATGGCATTGCGAACACCATAGAAAGGTATGTGCGTGCTCAGCATATCCACGAATTCCGGCCGTTCGGGACGAGGGCCGACAAAGCTCATGTCGCCTTTTAATACACACCAGAGCTGCGGAATCTCATCGAGACGCGCCGTCCGCAGAAACTTTCCCACTTTCGTGATCCGTGGGTCGTTATCAAGCGCCCAGGTTGGACCGCTATCGGCCTCGGCATCCTGCCGCATGGTACGAAACTTGTAACAATAGAAGACCTTACCTCCCAATCCCACACGCGCTTGTCGGTACAACACCGACCCGCCGGAGTCCAGTTTGATGGCCAGAACGATGAAGGGAATCAGCGGTAGCACCATCAGTAACAGAACCGTCGCGGCCAGAATGGCAAAAGCACGCCGTAGCAAGATGAAGCTGGGGCTGAAACGAAAACCTTCGGCGAAAATCAGCCAGCTTGGGTATAGGTTTTCGACTTCGATCCGGCCAGAGATCTTTTCGAGCCAGGAAGTTGCTTCCTCAATCTTAACTCCACTGAGCCGAAGCTGCAGCATCTCCATGACCGGCAAGGTGCCGCGCCGATCCGGCATGGCTATGATGACCCGGTGCACGCCATGGAGTTGAATTAGTTCCATCAGATGCGAGGCCAAGGCTTCCCGCTTCAGCTCAACATTGCTGCTCCAGCCCACAACCTCCACGCCCAGTTCTGCCCGCGAACGCAAGCCTTGGACCAGGCGCTGGGCCCGTTCCCCCATTCCGAGAACGTAGACTTTCTCGCGCAGGTACGGCTTCTGCGCCAGCCAGGCATAGGCGATGCGCCAGACGAAAAGCGCGGCCGTGACCAGCAACAGACCCAAAACCGTGGAATGGTTGCCCATCAGCACGCGGGGAAAGATGGAAGCGAGGGCAGCGAAGGTCAGGGCAAGAATTCCGGGCACAAGCAGCAACCGGAAATAGACCTCGCCGCGGGCATTCCACTGGGCGGCGGGCTCATAGAGGTCAAACATGTGGGAAAATACCAGGACGGCAGCGGTAGCGAACAGAATTTTTAGATAGCCGCCTTCGTAATTCAGCACCACGTAGCTGTCTTCGGGATGCCGCCACCATGCGGCCAGCAGAAACGAAGTCCATACCAGCAGGGCCTCGCCCCCGAGCAGAATCACAGTCCGGATCGGATAATAAACATTGAAAAGACGGATCACGCCTTTTGCCCTCAGCCTTTGGCTTTGCCGTCCTCTGAGTAAACAGAGTAGTAGTACTGCGAATAAGGGGAGAGTTCGGGGGTGATGCCGTTCAGCACCACGCCCACGAGGTTGTGATCGGCAAATTCTTGCCTGGCCTTGCGCGCCGCATCCGCGGGCGTCGTATTCGAGCGCACAACCAGCAAGACGCCATCAGCATACCTCGCCAGGAGTCCGGCATCGGAAACCAAAGCCGCTGGCGGAGAATCAATAATGATCCAATCGAAAATCGGTTGCAGCCGTTCGAGCAAGAATTTCATGCGTCCGTTGGCGAGCAGTTCCGCCGGGTTCTGGCTTCTGTGACCTGCGGCAATCAAGAACAGATTTTCCATCGGACCGCGTTGGAGAATGGAGAACTCGTCGCTTTCGGAGGCGAGATATTCCGAAAGCCCGGGTCCCGGCTCGGCGCCGACGAGAACATGGAGCTGCGGACAGCGCAGGTCGGCATCGATAAGGAGCGCGCGCTTTCCATGCTGTCGCACGATGACTTGGGCCAGATTGGCGGCGGTGAAGGATTTGCCTTCCTTGGGTAGTGGGCTCGTAACCAGCAGCTTTGAGAGTAGTGGTTGCTTCTCCCGTATTTGATAGAGCCGGGTACGCAACGTGCGAAACTCCTCCATGCCCGAGCCGTGCTCTTCCCCGCTGAAGAAAAGCATGCTCTTCAGATCTGGATTCCAGGCGGTTTGACGGCTACGTGCCAGCAGAGACTCGGCAATTCCGCCGGAGGCAAAACGGGCCTCGGTTGGCTCGCTTCGAAGGAATGGCGTTGTTTCCAGTGGAGCTTCGAGCACCGCGGGCGCGGTCTCGATCGCACCCGGACTCTGGGACATTGCCCGTTCTTGCTCTGCTTTTTTTAGGGCTTCGTGAATTCGGCTCATAGTTTTCCTTCCTTGGTCACATCCCGCTCGGATTCTTTCAATCGTTCCGCCAAATTAGAGATCGTTTTCAGCGCGTTCATCAAATCAAATTTGTCCGCCGCCTGGGGCGGTGGGGAAAGTGGGGCACGGCTGTCTCCGAGATCGAAGTCACGGGCGACCGCATCCACGATGCCACTCGAGACGACTTTCTGCTGGTCGACGAACGCACTGACCAAACAATGCTCACACATCAGGTTTACAACGCGGGGGATCCCGGACGCGTAGCGGTGGATCGAGGCAAGTGCGTCCGGTTCAAAGATCTGCTGACCGTTCGAACCCGCAATTCGCAGCCGTTGTTGGATGTATGCCTTAGTTTCGTCCGGCGTCAGGGGATGGGTTTTAGCGCGCAAGGTTAGCCTCTGCCGCAGCTGCCTGAGGTTGGGCTGTTTGAGGCTCTGTTCCAACTCGGTCTGCCCCACCAGCACAATCTGAAGGAGCTTCTCGGTGAAAGTCTCGAGGTTGGTCATCATGCGGATTTCTTCCAAAACTTCGTTCGTCAGGTTTTGCGCTTCGTCTACGATCAGCACGGCGGTCTCACCGGCTCGATAGCGTTCGAGCAACCAGTTGTAAAGGCGCAACAGAATCTGGCTCTTCGATCGGGTGTCACAAGGAATGCCAAAATCCGCCATCATGTAGTCGAGGAACTGGGGCACGTTCATCCGCGAATTGAAGATGAACGCGGTGGGTACCTGCTGCGCTCGCAGCCACTCGAGCAACTTATTAATCAGCGTGGTCTTGCCCGTCCCCACTTCACCAGTCAATAGCACGAATCCCTTTCGGCTCTGAATACCATAGGTCAGGCAGGCCAGAGCCTCCTCGGTGTGGCGCGTCAGAAACAGATAACGCGGATCGGGATTGACATTGAACGGGTTCGCCCGCAGGCCAAAAAAGTCCTTGTACATTCGCGCTTAAACCTCGACCGTTTCTTTCTCTTCTTCGCGTTTCCTCAGTCCAGACTTGGTCTTTCGGTTTCCATTCTTTTCTGCAGTTTCTAGACCCACCCAGGGAACTTGGCCGAGTACGGGCAAACCGATCGCCGCCTGAACGTCATTCTCGGTGCGCAAGGCAGTGTCGCGCAGCTCCAGCCAAAGGGCCAAACCGAGGCCGAGGGCCAGGCCGCCCGCTAACCCGCCGCCTGCAAAGAGCAAGCGATTCGGGAAGCTGGGTGACTCCGGCAGGTCGGCAGCGTTCAGTACGCGCATCTGCTCGCCTTGCTGTTCGCGCACCATCGCAGCCTGCGTCTCGGATTCCTTCTTCTTCGCCAATTGATCGTCATAAAATTTCTGTGCGGTATCGTAGTCGCGGGTCAACTGCTTGTATTCCTCTTCGACACTAGGACTAAGCGCCACCCGGCTCTGAAAAATCTTGATCTGCTCTTGAAGCTTCTGCTGGTCACGCGTGGCCTGAGAAATCACTTGCTCGTACTGGTGAATTTGCAAGCGCAGTTGCCGAATCTCGGGCGGTTCAGCGAGGTTTTCCTTGTCGTTGGCGGCGCTCGTGGGGTTAGCTGCGGCGGCGTTGATTTCGTCGAGCTTCTTCTGTATCTCGGCGACGTCACGCTTGGTTTTGAGCACATCCGGGTAGTCGTCGGTGTAGTGTGCCTGCAGCGTGATCAACTGCGACTGCAGCGTCGTCAGCTGCTGTTGAAGGCTTTGCGGGCTGGTGGAGGTCTGTGAAGATTTCCACGCCGACAGCTGTTGCGCCAACAGGGATTCGGTGTAGGCCTTATCCTGCTGCGCGCGATTCAAGGTCTGGGTGTTGGCGTCGAGCTGGGAGTTCATTCCCATCAAGATCTTCAGATTGTTATCTTCATCGCCGGGAAGCTGGCCGAGGTACTGTTTCTTGAAGTTGGCCAGGCGGCTGTCCAGATCATTCAAATTGCGCTTTGCATCCTCAACTTGACGCGCCAGGAAGTCAGTGGTAAGTTGCGACGCCTGGATGTTGTCGGTGAAATTCTCGCGCATCATAATGTTGGTCACGCCGGCACAAAGGGATTGTGCTTTGCGCGGATTGTGGGCGACAAAGCTCACGTTAAATCCAGGCACCTGGGACTGGGACTTATTTCTGCCCGTTGGGGTAGGACCGAGAGCAGTGGTCAGCACCGGCTGAATAGACACATTGTCACGAATCGCATCAACCTCTGCATCGACATCGTTGCCATGGGCCAAGCCTAGACTCTCAATGAGCGGTCGCAAGTTCTCGGCGCTCAGCGCCCTCTGCTCGAGAGTCGTGACCCGCTGACCTAAGTCCTGGGTCACGACCGGCTTCACGTAGCCTTCCGGCACCTTTTGCTCCTCCACCAACACCAGGGACTGCGAGGTGTATTTCGGCGCAAACGCAAAAGAGACGGCAAAGCCGACCAAAGGTGCCAGAAGGGTGGGGATCAGGATCACCTTCAAGCGGCGGCGTAGTATCGCCAAGTAATCGTCAATCGTCAGTTCACGGTTCTCGATCATTGTGGTTCCAGTTCTGCCAGCCTGGCTGGCGCAAATTATTCGAGCCGGATCGGACTCGGCGTCCAGTCCAATCCGATCAGTCCTACGTGCCGACCGTAGCCGGAGCTGCAAGTAGTGCCGGTTTGGCAAAAACCGCTGCCAAAATGAGTGTTGTCATACTGGTAAGAGGCAATTGCCCCAAGGTGACGCCCGAGTTGGCGGCGCAGGGCTACTCCTGCGTACCAAGAGTTGTAGGCATGAGAATTGTTGGCGGTACTGGACAGCGTTTTGAGCACTCTCGTGCTATACGAATAACCAACATCCGTGACAAAGCTCCAGTGGCGGGTGAGCATGTGATTCAGCGCGAGCCGGCCTGCATCCGTATTTGCTCCAGAAAAGAAGCCGGACCCCGCATTGGTGAAGTGCGAATAGCTTAACGACGTGCTGGTGCGCGCCGAGGAAGAGTACCTTAGGGCCGCTTGCCCAGCTCCCGACAGATAACTGCTCGTGCCCCCGATTGTGTTGTATGCGCGCACCCACTGTGGGCCGGCGCTTAAGGAAAGATCAAGCTTGCCGCTAACGCGATGGCCATAGTGCACCTGCCATACGTTCACATTGACGCTCCCGCTTCCAGCATGCGGGAAATGAATCTCCTGAAAGGCGTAACTGAACGCAATTTGGTCGTGGCGGTTCAGCTGGTAGTTGTACCCGGCCAAACCTGTCGACTGCTGACTATTGATGTAGCCCTGAGGGTTGTTGAGGAAATCGGTTAGAGCGTAGCCTCCCCCGAGCACTACCGAACTGCGCGGCGAAAGCGACTGGGTGATATCCACAATTGCAGAGTTGGTAATGCGCGGCTGGTTGGTCAATGTCCCAAACTGTCCCCCGCCGAATACGCCACCACCGCCGCCCCCAGCGATACCGCCTCCCGAAGTCACTCCGCCGCCGAGAGAACCCAGTCCACCGCCGCCGGAAAAACCAC
>QHZR01000066.1 GCA_003224755.1 Acidobacteriota bacterium | reverse complement strand
CCTTGCACTTGTTTTGAGCATCTTTGCAGGGGCCATCGCGTCAGCTGCGACAACCGTGCCGGACCAGGATTCGGGCTAAATGTCACAAAAAGAAAACTTCTGGAGCAGTTGGCGGGAGCGTCTCTCGGCCCTGCGCAACGTGCCGCCGGTCCTGAAAATCGTGTGGGATTCCGGCCCCGGAGTGGTGACATTTGGAATCGTCGCTCGCATAATTGCGGCGCTGCTTCCGGTCGCCCTGGGTTACATTCCGAAACTGATCATTGACATTCTGGATCGTCATCTGCACACGCACGAGGCGGTTCCAGCCCGACTTTGGTGGCTGCTGGCGGCCGAATTTGGCCTTGCCGTCCTCAGCAGCGTAGTCACCCGAATGATTGACTACTCCGACGCGCTGCTGGCCAACAAGTACACCCGGCACGTCAGCATTCAGGTGATGAAGCATGCCTCGGCTTTGGACTTGACTGCCTATGAGGACCCGGTTTTCTACGATCGCCTGGAGCGCGCCCGCGTACAGGCGACTGACCGGCTGGTCATGATCCAATCCATCGGCCGGCTTCAGCTGCAACTGATCACAGCGATCGGCTGGTCAGTCGCAGTGATGATCTACTCGCCTTGGCTGATGCTGCTGCTCGTCGCCGCGGTCTTGCCCGCGTTCATGGGTGAAACACACTTTGCCTTTCTGGGCTACGCGAAGAATTTCCGGCAGACGCCCATCAAACGGCAGCTCGATTATCTGCGCCAGGCGGGCGCCACCAAGGAAGCCGCCAAAGAACTCAAACTCTTCAGCCTGAGCCGGTTTTTTACGGAACGCTTTGCAAGGCTCTCCGACATTATTTATCAGCAGGATGTCGACCTGGCAAAGCGGCGACTTGGCGTTGGATCGGGGCTGTCATTCGTTAGCACCGCCGGATATTATGGCGCCTACGCGTACGTCATATGGCGGACCCTCTCGGGGCGCTGGACTATCGGCACTTTTTACTTTCTGAGCACTGCCATTCTGCAAGCCAGCAGCAACATTCAGCAGGTATTTTCGACTCTCTCAGGAATCGCTGATCAAGCCCTATTTCTCACCGATTTGCTGGCGTTCTTCGAGATGAAGCCCACGATTCGCTCAAAGCCGAATGCGCTGCCTGCTCCCCGTCCGATTCAACAAGGGTTCGAGTTCCGCGAGGTCACTTTTCGCTATCCCGGAACAGATCGCCTGGTGATTGACCGACTGAATTTCAATTTGCGCCCGGGCGAGCGAGTTGCCTTGATCGGTGAGAACGGACAAGGCAAAACCACCATCGTAAAGCTCATCACAAGACTGTACGACCCGAGCGAAGGACAAATTCTGCTCGACGGGGTTGATTTGCGCGAGTACGACCTGGAAGACCTGTACAGAGAAATAGGTGTGATCTTCCAGGACTTTATGCGGTACGAGATGACCGCTCGCGAGAACATCGCGGTGGGAAAAATCGAAGAACTGTCTAACGCTGTTTCGGTCGAGTCCGCTGCCAGTAAGAGTCTCGCCGATGAGGTGATCGCCAGACTCGGCGCTGGATACGAGCAGATGCTTGGGCGGAGGTTCGAGGGCGGTGTGGATCTTTCAGGCGGCGAATGGCAAAAGCTGGCCCTCGCCCGCGCGTACTTGAGAGACTCTCAACTGTTGATTCTGGATGAGCCGACTGCGGCGCTCGATGCCCGCAGCGAATATCAGGTTTTCCAGCGATTTGCGGAGCTTACGGCTGGGAAGATGGCGTTATTCATTTCGCATCGTTTCTCCACGGTACGCATGGCAGATCGGATCGTGGTGCTCGAAAACGGGAACATAGTGGAAGAAGGGACGCACGAGAAGCTCACGCGGATAGGCGGCCGATACGCTGAGATGTTTGAATTACAGGCCGCTAATTACCGTTAAGGACTGGAATGCCGCAGAATACGCATGTGGAAATGGCCGATATCGAGGCCGCGCGAATCGCGCAGGAGAAGAAGGAGCCTGCTGCCGATTTCGCTGCACTGCGCAAGAATGCGGAGGAAGTCTCGCGCTGCCTGGCCTGGAATCCAAGCGTACACGCCTCGCGTTTTTTTTCTGCTCGCTGGAAGGCCATGGCCGCGACTCTGCGTCCAGTGCTCGAAAAAGTAGGTCGCGCCAAACGCAAGCAACCGGAACCGGACGATCTCCGCTGGCTCCGCGAAAACCTGCATCTGCTTTGGGCGCAACTGTGGAATACGCGAAACGCATTCAAGCAACTGCCCCGGCTTCCGCACGTATTGACGCCGCGGGGAACCACAATTCCGCGCACAGCCGCAGTTGCTGAGGCTTATCTTTACGCGGCCGAGTTCGATTTTAGCCATGCCAGCTTTACGGCCTACATCGGAGTGTTCCAGGAAAGCACGACATTAAAGTTTCGCGAACTCTGGGCTCTGGTTCCAGCGATGGAACTGGCGCTGTTGGAGCAAATCACCGCCCGAAGCAGGAACGTCTTCGATGAGACGCAGCCCTCCCAGTCCATTGGCGTTTGCATTCGCAGCCTGATCGAAATCAACCAACTGCAGTGGAAGGAGGTGCTCGAACCACAGATCGCCTTTGACCAGATTCTCCGTCAGGATCCCTCCGGAACCTATCCGAGAATGGATTTTGAGTCCCGTAACCTTTATCGCGAAAAACTGGTATTGACTGCGGAGCGTTCAGACTCCACTGAAATGGAAGTGGCTGGGCAGGCACTAGAACTGGCCCGGCAGGCACAGCAAACGCCTTCCGATGATCCACGCATGGCACTTCGTGAGTCGCATGTCGGCTTCTATCTGGTTGGGGCAGGATCCAACGAACTACGCGCGCGGATTGGCTTTCACCCCTCCCTGGCCCAAAAAATAAGAAGCTTGCTGCGCCGCCATCCCGACGAGTTCTACCTGCCGGGGATTGAAATTCTGACGTTCGGTCTCATGTCGCTGATCGTATTGCTGCTCACCAGCACGGTCACTTCTCCGGCGTTGATTCTGCTTTCCATGTTGGTGCTGCTGTTGCCATGCTCACAGAGCGCTGTGCAGCTGATGAACTATCTCACGACGGCCCTGCTTCGCCCGGAAGTACTCCCGAAATTCGATTTCTCGAAGGATATTCCCGAGGACTGCACAACCCTGGTTGCGGTCCCGGCGTTGCTGCTGAACGAGAAACAGGTTCGGCGGTTAGTGGAGAATCTGGAAGTGCGGTTCCTCGGCAATCACAACCGCAATCTACATTTTGCCCTGCTGACTGACCTTCCTGATTCACCAGTACCGTCTCGTGAGGATGATCCTTTAGTGGATCTGTGCGGCAATCTAATCAAGGAGCTGAACGAAAAATACTCTGGGAAGCAGATGGGCACATTCCTAATGCTGCATCGGCACCGCATTTACAATCCCCGGGAAAAAGTGTGGATGGGATGGGAACGCAAGCGCGGCAAGCTGATGGATCTCAACAAGCTTCTCACTCGAGAGCGAGACAGCTTTCCAGTCAAAGTAGGCGATCTCGCGGTGCTGGCAGAGGTCAGTTTCGTCATTACGCTCGATGCCGACACCGAGTTGCCGCGAGGCTCAGCTCATCGCATGATTGGGATTTTGGCACATCCGTTGAATCGGGCAGTGATTGATCCGGAAAAGAACATCGTGGTTGCGGGTTACGGAATTCTTCAACCGCGCGTCCGGATCAGCGTTCACAGTGCAGCCAGTTCACGGCTGGCAAACATCTATTCGGGCCAGACCGGCTTCGACATCTATACTCGCGCGGTTTCTGACATTTACCAGGACCTTTATGGCGAAGGGATTTTTGCCGGCAAAGGCATTTATGAAGTCAATATCGTCCATCAGGTTCTGGATTGCCGTTTTCCTCAGAACGCTCTTCTTAGTCATGATTTGATCGAGGGCGCTTACGCACGTGTAGGGTTGGTTACGGACGTTGAAGTCATCGAAGATTATCCATCTCATTACAGCGCTTACAACAGACGTAAGCATCGCTGGCTGCGCGGTGATTGGCAGATCACGAGTTGGTTGTTTTCCCGAGTGCCTGACGAGACTGGCCGGTTGGTCGCGAACCCAATCTCGCTGGTGTCGCAGTGGAAGATCCTGGACAATCTCCGCCGCAGTCTGGTAGAGCCGGCCACATTCCTGCTGTTCGTGCTGGGTTGGCTGGTGCTTCCTGGATACGCCCGAAGTTGGACGCTGGCGACCCTGTTTATTCTGTTCATGCCAGTCTGGTTCGAGTTTCTGTTCACCCTGGTGCGCTCGATAGCGGAACAGAAACTAGCTGTGGCGCGTGAAGCCATTTCCGCTCTGTTCAGCTCAAATGCCGGCACCCTGCTAAATATCATTTTCCTGCCGCATCAAATGTTGGTTTCACTAGACGCGGTCGTGCGAACGGTGGTTCGGCGCGTTTTCACTCGTCAACGCTTGCTCGAATGGGAGACAGCTGCCGAAGCCGAGGCCGGAGGCAGTAAGCGCACTCCCGTGGACGCGTACCTGAACTGGATGCCGGTAATAGCCATTCTGCTTGGGCTGATTGTCTTTCTCGTGCGCCCGCATGCGATGGTTGCGGCCGCGCCGATCCTAGTGCTGTGGGCGTGCAGCAAACTGGTCTCGAAGTGGCTTGACAGCCCGGCATTCCTGTTTCAAGCGGAAATGTCCGGAAAAGAGCGCCAGTTCCTGCGACGCTCTGCACTACATACCTGGCGCTACTTTGCCGAGTTCAGCACCAAGGAACACAACTGGCTCATTCCGGACAACGTTCAGGAAGAGCCTTATCTAATTGCTGCGCGCATTTCGCCCACCAACGTGGGCTTTCTGCTGAATGCGCGACAGGTCGCGTGCGAATTCGGCTATTTGACGCCGGCCGAGTTTGTGGAGCAGACATCGCGGACGCTGAACACCATACGCAAAATGCCTCGTCATCGCGGGCATCTTTACAACTGGTATGACACGCGCACGCTTCAGCCACTGCCGCCGCTCTTTATTTCTACGGTCGATAGTGGAAATCTCGTGGCATCGCTCTGGACGTTGCAGCAGGGCTGCCTGCATCTGCTCGATCAGCCGATCTTGCGACGGGGGCTGGCGGAAGGATTCCTCGATCATTTGCAAGAGTTGAGCGAACTGGGCACATTTCCGAAGCGTTTGCTGACCAGGATTCAAGCCAAGTCTCGAACCGACGATTGGACCGTCGCCGTGGTGAAATTCCCTGCCGCGGCCCTGGCGCGGATCGGGGCCAACGAGACGGACCCAGCCGGCAAGGCCCGCTGGTTCGCCGAGCAGGCTCTCGTCCGTCTCAACCAATTTCGTCGAGTGCTAGTTCGATTTGCTCCGTGGATGCTGCCGGATTTTGCTGAACTCCGACGGGATGACTCAATCTCGCTTCCGCGCCAGGATTTGAGTCTTAAAGAGCTGCCGGACGTGCTCACCAGGCTCGCGGCACGGCTCCATCTAGCGCTTGAATCCAATCCACCAAGATCGCAAGTAGCACAGCGAAATTCTTTGGAGCGGCTCCTTTCGTTGGTTTCCGGTGCCAGGATGGATTCTGTCCGGCTGATTCAGGACCTGCAATCGCTGGCGGCGGAGGCGGGAAAACTGGCAGAGCAAATGGAGTTTGGCTTTCTATGGAGTCGTCAACGCAAATTGATGTCCATTGGCTTTGAGACTGAGAAGGACCAAATCCACTCGGCCTGCTACGATCTGCTGGCATCGGAATCCCGTCTGGGCACCTTTGTTGCCGTTGCTAAAGATGAAATCCCGTCGGAAACCTGGTTCCTGCTCGCCCGTGCCCACACCACGGATCGAGGCCGCCCGGTATTAATTTCCTGGACTGGGACTATGTTCGAGTATCTGATGCCGACATTGTGGATGAGAAGTTATCCAGGTACTCTCCTCGACCGCTCTCATCGCTCCGCGGTCCTCTCGCATCAGGAATTCACCGCTCCCAAGCGCGTTCCATGGGGAATTTCTGAGTGTGCCTATGCAGAGAGATACGCAGACGGCAATTATGGGTATCATGCATTCGGCGTCCCGCAACTGGCGATATTCCACGGTGACGTGGACGCGCTGGTCATTTCCCCTTATTCCACGTTTCTGGCTCTGAACGTGCTCCCGACAGCGGCACTGCAGAACCTGCGGCGTATGCACCAAGATGGATGGTTCGGCATCTATGGCTTTTACGAGGCAGCCGACTTCACTTCGTCCCAGAGTCGAAGCTGGCGTCACAACCCCGAACTGGTTCGATGCTGGATGGCGCACCATCAAGGCATGACTCTACTCGCTCTTGCCAATGTCCTGGCCGATGGAATCGTGCAAACATGGTTTCACTCTCACCCGCGCGTGCAGGCGACCGAGCTCTTGCTTCATGAGCGCCCCGTGAATTATCTGCCATCTACGGCCTCAGTCGCCGTGTGAGACTTCGTATCCGCGAACTCATTGTGCTGGTTCGCCGTGACTTGGGTGCGCTCGTTACCACCGGCAAGTACCCAATTCCGCCAATCCGTTTATAATTTTTGATCGTGGCGCAGCGTTACGCTCTTGTGGCCTATGTGAAAGACGCGATTGGGGAGTTCGTGGAGTCTCTCCGGCGCGAGCTCCATCCCCAACTGCCTCACCTTGGCGCCCACGTTACCTTGCTGCCTCCCCGTTATCTCACAGGCGACGAACCCACCGCCCTCGAAACCATGGAGACTCTTTGCAAGAGCGTGGAGCCATTTGAAGTGTCCTTAGGAGAGGTTGAGACCTTCATCCCTGTAACCCCTACGGTTTTCATCCGCGTCGCCCATGCGGCTTACCGGATGCGAGAACTTCACGACCTGTTGAACGTCAATGGACTGGCCTGTAGCGAGGAATGGCCTTACATGCCTCACTTGACGATCGTAAAAATGGGCGCCGAAGATAAGGCGCAGCATGCTTATCGCGTGGCCCGGATCCGCTGGGCGGAGTTTGATGATGGCCGATGTATTGAGATTCGAGACCTGACGTTCGTCCGCGAAGTGGCCCAAAATCATTGGGTTGACTTGGCGGATATCCCGCTGGGCCAGCGACTCGCCAGAACCCCTGCCTACCGCCGCTGAGAGCACCGACCCGCAGGTACTCTACCGGCCCATTACCTGTCCTTTTTCTTGCCGTACATGTCCCTCCCGTACTCTGCCCAAACAGCACTCGACAGCGTAAATAAAAGATAGGACGGGCGAGCTGTTTGCCGGCCCTCGGAGGAACGATGCAGATCGGCGTTTATGGAGCAGGGTATCTAGGCACGGTGATTTCGGCCTGTTTGGCGGATTTCGGTACCCCGGTGACCTGTTGCCATCCCGATAGTTCCCGCATGGTGGAAATGGCCCAAGGTAAGGTGCCGTTTCACGAAAAAAACCTCTCCGAAGTCATCAAGCGGAATGTGCGTTCAGGCCGGCTGGCATATTCCACCGATGTTGAGTCTTTTGCCCGCAAGTCGGGCGTGATTTTCCTGGCCGAAGATACTCCGCAGCACCTCCCCGATCTGACATTACGTATTTCCAAGGCAGTCGCCAAACCACCGATTCTTTGCATTGTGACCCCAGTTTCAGTGGGCACCGGCGAAGCCCTCGAGAAGAAAATCCATGACGCTGGGCTGAAGGCGGTGATTGTTTCGCAGCCCATGTTCTTCACAGCGGGATGTGCCGTTGAAGACTTCAACTGGCCGGATCGCATCATCCTCGGCAGCAATTCCAACGATGCGATCCAGGCGATCAAGCAGATCTTTCATCCCCTGGTGATGCGTGGAGTGCCGGTAATTGTGACCAATCACGCGACTGCCGAACTGGTGCGCGAATCGGCAACGGCATTTGTTGCCGCGAAAATTTCCTTCATCAACGAACTGGCCGGACTGTGCGAGCGGGTGAATGGCGATGCCGTGCACCTTTCTTTGGCTCTGGGGCTGGATAAGAAGATTGGACCGCGCTGCTTGCAGGCGGGCGCGGCCATGGGCGGTCTATTCGCTCAGTCAGATATGGATTCCCTCGCTCGACTGGCGGAACAGAATAACGTCTCTCTGAAAATTCTGAGCGCTGCCCGCGAAGTCAACCATGCTCTCGCCGATGGCATGGCCCAAAAGATATCTGCCTGCCTCAAGTCGCTTCAGAACAAAGACGTAGGCATTCTCGGCTTGGCTTTCAAGCCGAATACCAACTCGGTCGCGGGATCAGCATCGGTAGCGCTAGCGCAAAGTCTGGTTTCGCGCGGGGCTCGGGTACGAGCCTATGACCCGGTTGCAATTCCGGATGCGAAGCTGGAGTTGAACGGCACGGTCCACTACTGCGAGTCGGCTTACGCGGCGGCCGAAGGAGTTGAAGCCCTGATCCTGGGGACCGGCTGGCCAGAGTTCCGTGGATTGGACTTCGCGAAAATCAAGAACC
The DNA here is from genome assembly GCA_003224755.1 of Acidobacteriota bacterium. GTDB lineage: Bacteria > Acidobacteriota > Terriglobia > Terriglobales > Acidobacteriaceae > Gp1-AA145. The sequence continues at coordinate 1,494 of QHZR01000066.1, read as the reverse complement.
TGTTGCGTCGCCCATTAATTGTAGATACCAAAAACATTCTCGATGCCGTCCGCCTGCGCGCAATGGGATTTGAGTACGTGGGCGTGGGGCGAGTGTAAGCCGAGCAGAGGCCGGTCCACCCCGTGGATTGTCGGCATACGCCTCAACAATTTTCGAAGCCTATCGGCAAGCTGAGCCTGCAAAGCTGGCGGGCTTCAGTCGTCCCTACGGGACTCGGTCATCTGTGCCCAGGTTCCCGGCGTTGAAACGCCGGGCTATTATCAATCGGCCTTCTGGGCCGTCTTCGGATAGTCTCCATTCATTCGTACTGAAGAGAAGCGCTGGTTGCGATGACAGATGATGTGTCTCGGTACTCCTCTGTGTGATTGTTCCGACCACAAATGTGAATTCGAGTAGCCAGGCCAAATCGAAAAGACCTTCAAAAAATCTTGGTAACACCTTCCGTCAAGACGAGCACTCGGTCCTGAACTCCGGCTTGACGGGCGGCGTGGTCAAGAAGCAGCAGGGGTTCGTCTATAGGCTCGTGCGACAAGCGGAAAGTGCCGTAGTGCATGGGGACCATCCAGCGCGCATTCAGATCAACGAAGGCTCGAGTCGCGTCGGCCGGATTGGTATGAACGTTCCGGAAGGAAGGCGGGTTATAGGCACCGATTGGCAGCAACGCAACCTGCGGGGCCAGACGCATCCCGATCTCGCGAAATCCCGAGAAATAGGCTGTGTCGCCGGCATGGTAGACCGAGTGCTTGCCATCGCGCAAAACGTATCCCCCATAGCCGCGATGCGCATCGCGCAGGACACGTGCTCCCCAATGACGCGAGGGCACGTGGGTGATGGTCAGGTTTCGGTGGCGATAGCTGTTCCACCAGTTCAGTTCGACCACGTCACGAAACCCCAGGTCCGCAACCAGATCGAACACATGCTCCGGAACCACGGCGGTTGGCGCCGATCCGCGCCAGCGTTTCGTGTGCTGCACCAGCGCCCGAAGCGATGGCCTATGAAGATGATCGAAGTGCGCGTGCGTGATGAGAACCAAGTCAATAGGAGGCAGATCGTGGATCTTCACGCCTGGCTGCCGCAATCGCTTTAGCACAAACAGCCAGCGCGCAAAGTTCGGATCAACCAGGACGTTCTCTCCGCCGATCTGGACGAAGAAGCTGGCATGACCGATAAATGTGACCCCCATCTCCCCGTCTGGCACCAGTTTTGGTTTATGCGACTGGCCGCGGCGAGGGGTGACCGCAGAATGCCGGATCAGCTTGCCAAATGCTCTGGCACGCTTGCGAAGCGCCGGGTTCTGGAGCGCCTGTTTCAGCATGGGAAAGCAGCTCTTAGCTGTTAGCTGTTACGTGTTAGCTTTTAGCCAGAAACAAATCGTGCCGAACGGTTTTGGCTAAGCGCTAAAGGCGAAGAGCTAACGACTGACTTTCTGATTCTACCAATCTCCCGTCATTTGCTTGACCCATGGCGATTACGTCAGTTCTAATTCTGAAGACT
>QHZR01000510.1 GCA_003224755.1 Acidobacteriota bacterium | reverse complement strand
CTAAAAGGAGAATTGAGATGCCTCTTAATCATCCGCTGTCATGGAGAACCCTCGCCCAACAGGCTGGGGCCAAAGCAACATCACCTGCGAGCAATTCCACTGCGCACGCACATTTTTGGCCGCGTGCATTCTCGCGGCGAAATTTTATTGCTGGCGCCGCCGGTGCGGCCGGTCTGGTAATAGCGCCGAACCTCAGCTTTCCAACCGTGGCTGAGGCCGAAGGAACCTCTCCTGGCTTATTCTGCAGCCCATCGCCCACACCCATTACCGGGGGCACGGAGTTGTTGGGCATGGGAACTGAACTCTTTCACGTATTCCTTCCTGGTCCCGGCACCGAGCCATCAACGGTCGGCAACTTCAAAGGATGCATCGGGGTTGCGGCCGGGCACGGCACCGGCACGATCACGGATGATAATGGCGAGTCGAGTGTGACGTTTGCCACCGACATGCGTTTTATGACTGGAACCTATGTAGGTCAGGATAGCAAACAGCGCAAGGGCAGCTTTGCCCTGGTTTGACTTGATCTCTTCTCGAGCCTGGACGGCTCTCAAATCAACGATTTCAATTATGGACTCAATGCGCCGGGGTTGTTCTGGACGACGCTCATCCCCACGGATGCAATCAGCGTGAATGTGGCGGCAGGGACAGCTCGCTTGTGTCTCACTGATTCGTTCATCATTGACGCTCACGACGTGGTTAACGCGCTGACGCGCGGCCCGGTAGATCAAGCCAGCGTGTCATTCGTCGTGCATTGGGAGAACCCGGGTGACACTGGGAACGTGCATGACGAATCAAACCGGTTCGATCTGAATTTTGTGAATACATCCTCAAGGATCGAGTGGAGCGCCACGAAACAGGGATTCAAGTTTGTGTCGGATCCATCGACCACTTCGGTCAGTGATTTTGCCGAACTCGGCAGCGAACGAAATGGGGTATTCTTCTAGAGGACGCACGGCCAAATAGGTTTCGCATTTCGAGCAGCGGAGGACCCAATCCGGTCCCCTGCAGCTTGCAGATTGCCTGGTGCGAAGGTTTAGTTTGAATTGTTCGAGCTAAGCGCAGTTCCTGAATTTTATGGGACGGGACGAGCTTTCGAAAAGTGAGAGAATCGTAACTGTGTAATCAGGCCGTGGCTGTTGAAAAACTCAAAATTTCAGAAATCAGGACAAATTTGGGGGATAGAAAATGTCTAGGCGACCGGAGAGAATCGTTTGTAGGGCATCCTGACGCTATCTAATTTCTGCGGATTTCTAGAGAGTGAGTTTTTCAACAGCCACAGGCGTTTACACCAACTACCGGGGTTGTTGGTGAAATTGATTCCATAACAATGTCGGCTCCCACGCCCGATTAGACTTTGGTGGTGCCAACCAACCAAGGCCCGGGAGAAAGGAGCCGAACAATGATCATTATAGGAGCGGATTACCACCCGGGGTTTCAGCAAATTGCGTTTGTGGATACGGACACTGGGGAGCTGCAGGAACGGCGACTGGAGCACCGTGAGGAAGCGGAGACGTTCTACCGAGGTCTCGCGCAACCGGGGAGGACGGTGCGGGTGGGGATGGAAGCGAGTGGTCACGCTCGCTGGTTTGAACGGCTGCTTGCCGAACTGCAGTTTGAGCTGTGGATCGGGGACGCCGCCGAGATCCGCACCAAGCGGGTGCGCAAGCAGAAGACGGATCGCCAGGATGCACAGCTGATTCTGCAGTTATTGCTGGAAGAGCGCTTTCCGCGAGTCTGGGTGCCGAGTGGGGAGAATCGGGATCTGCGGCAACTGCTGTGGCACCGGCACCGGATGGTGCAGGCACGCACGCGGATCATGAACCAGTTGCAGGCGGTGGCGCTCAACGAAGGACTGCGCTGCAAGAAGCGGCTGTGGCGGGACAGCGGACGGGAACAACTGGAGTCGTTCCTTCTGGCACCGTGGGCCAGCCGACGACGACACGATCTCCTGGAACTGCTGGACCGACTAAGCCCAACCATTGCCGAGTTGACGCAAGCCATTGAGCAGGAAGTGGAGAAATGTCCGGAGGCGCAGCGGTTGAGGACGCATCCTGGCGTGGGTGCACTGACGGCGCTGGCCTTCGTGCTGATCATCGGGAGAACGGATCGGTTTCGGTGTGGCAAGCAGATCGCGTGCTATCTGGGACTGGTTCCCGCGGAAGAGTCCAGTGGGGAACGGCGACGACTAGGACACATCACGAAACAGGGTAACTCTCTGTTGCGCTTCTTGCTGGTGGAAGCGGCCCAAGTCACGGTGCGCAGCGACCAGGAATGGCGCAGTAAATTTTTCCACTTGGCGCTGCGGCGGGGACGAAAGATCGCCAAGGTAGCCATGGCGCGGAGACTCGCGGTTCGTCTGTACTGGATGTGGCGCAAGGGATGGGATTACGAGCAGTTGAAAAAGTTCGGTTCGCACGCGGGACAACCCGGACATCGCCATGGTGTGCACTAGAACACCGAGAAATTGATAGGGCGTCCCGCTCCCCTTTACCAGGGAGTTCGAACAGTAATCATGATCGAGGTTGTGACCGAAGAGATGCATGGGTCGGACTGAGTTCCTGACCTGAAACGATTACGAGCGAGCCTTGGTTGGATCGGCAATTCTTCCACGAGAGCGAAATGGCGCTCTTCTCCGAGTGCATGCCGGAGTGTGCTCGAATAGTGCTTGACACCGCCGACATTGTTAGAGATGGCGATGGGTTGGCCTTGCCATTCAAATCGTCAATCGTAAATCGTACTTCGTAAGTTCGGCTTTCGTTTCAACGATTTAGCCTCCGCCCGATGCCGAAATTCGCCGCTAAACCGCAATTTTCCGCTGTTCATTGCCAACTACGTGCCTTCCCT
>QHZR01000509.1 GCA_003224755.1 Acidobacteriota bacterium | reverse complement strand
CGGGTGGGCGCAATTGGGATACGACAATGTGCCCGACAATAGGCCAGTCCGCGAGAACTTCCGGATGATCCGCGATCAAGCGCAACGCTCAGCCGGACTAACCCGCCAATTGGCGAATCGAGGCGCTTACAAGGGGCGAAACCTTCTTTCCGCTGCAAAGCGTAGCGGAATGCCGACGATCTCTTCGATTCCAAGCCGAGCCTTCTTAGGACAGAATCCATGGTTGCCGCTGTCGTGCAGTGGGCCGACCGGATCATGCGGAAGATTGATAGTGGAATTTCGGAGGAATCGAGCGGCTGGCATCACCGCAATTTCTGAGCACGCCCTACCGGCGGTTGGTCCTTTGGTCGCGTGCACTCTTTGGACGAGGTTTTCCAAAGAGCAGCCAAGGCATCGGCTGCTTCGTCCAAGGCGCGATTTGGTTGCGCCGGGGACGCGTCCGTTAAGGCTGCGACTTCCTGCTTGCGTCGATAAATAGGAGTGTTGGCCTTTCTATCCGCAGACTCTTCTCCGCGAAGTTCGCCGAGTGCAGCCTCGTAAATCTGCTTTAGATTCTCTGGCGCGTCCGAATTCGGACTCGTGATTGTTCTGGTTGACATTGGTTGGGCCTTCTCCATGATTTTACCGGGGGCGAAAAACCCGGAAAGTTAGCGCCGCCTGTCGCGGTTATCCTCCAAGCAGGTGGTAGAGGATCAGCGCGCTCCCCCCGATTGCGATTGCCATGAGTATGTCCAGTTCGTCCATGTCGACTCCCATCCCGTGCAATCAGTCGCGCCACGGCATCGCCAATCCTATTGCCAGGCATCTTCGGCCACAATGGCGCGATGGTACCCATGAGAGCGGTTACTTACGCGCCATTGGCTGCGGGGCGCGGCTCGAACCCAGATTGATTACGCGAACCACAGCAAAACCCCAAGAAATGCGAGGAGAGCGGCCTTCGGCATCCAAGCACACGATCTCGCCGTCCAGAATCGCATCTGCTGCTTTCAAATCGTGCCGGATCGAGTCGCAGAGGAGAGGGAAGCTTCGATAGACGTGACCACGGCGCGAAACCAGGCGAACATTTCTGTTCTCTTTAAGGCGCTTTCCCGATCCACCACAGGACTTTTCCGACGATACGCCAGCCACGACTCTTGCTCAGAATGACCGACTCGTATTGAACCGCGAAATAGACAGTCCCTTTTCACATCCCAAGGACCACGATCTTGTTGTCGAGTTGCGAATGGTCGGTCTGCGAAGCATCCACCGCCACAATCGCGTCATCCGGGATCGTTGGCGTCATGGAATGGCCCTTCACCCGCAGACAGCTCGTGTGGGCTGGGTTGGGACACCATTGGGAGGGAGCCGCAATCATCTCTTCCGCCGGGGCTTCGCTTAAATCTAACAACTTGTCGCCTTCTTCCCCGTGTGTGCCCGCGCTGACTTTCAAGAGTGGAATCGCTACCAGTCGCGCCTCTTGCCGAGTCTTCCCCTTGCCCCCACTCCCTGCTATGGCAGTGTCGAGGTGAGCGAATGCAGAGGCAAGCACATATGTCGGGGAACGACTCGGCAATAAACGCATCAGGTCTGCGGTCTGCAACCCGGCGAAAACCAGCAGTCTGCTTTACCGCCGAGATTGCACAGTTCGATGTAAGACTTGTGAGCCCAGTCACGACCGGCCCAAGTGGGCAACCCGAGGGCTAATACGATGGTATGCCCGAGAGCGCCATTGCTGCAGGCTGGCGTGGATTTGCCATTGTTCGCAAGCCAGTAGGAAGAGTTGTGAGCAGAACGACTAAAAGAAGTTTGGAGGCCGCGCAACGGATTCGTGCCTTGCGCGAAAAGATGAAGTTGAGCCAACTAGAGATTGGCCGAAGGGTTAATTCGTCCGCAATGTCTGTGTCCCGCTGGGAACGCGGACTTCTAGAACCATCAGCCG
>QHZR01000507.1 GCA_003224755.1 Acidobacteriota bacterium | reverse complement strand
GGGAAATGGTAGGGCGACACGTTGTCCAGTTTCAGCGAAAGCAGCGGCTCGGCATTGTCGCTCATCAACAGTGGCCCCGCGCTTGTCATGCTCCACCAATCGCTTTGCTTGCCAGCCGAAATCTGAAAATTGTGAAATTGCACCGCGACCGTGCTGTTCAGAAGATCGAAACGATTGACTTCACCCCGTCCGCCAGGGATGGGAAGCGTGAAATCGGCATTTGCAATGGCTTGCTGAACGGCCGGTGAATATTCCGGCACGGCTGGGGCATGTTGATATTCGCCCTGCAAGGAGAATGAGAGCGGGCCGGCGACGGCGTGTGCGCTAAATCCGGAAATGCTATTGAAACCGGAGCTGTACGGCCGGCCATAATCGTTCGTGATCGTTTGAGCGAAGTGGTATCCGTCGCTCAGAGGAGTGCCCGAGATCTGAGTCCCACGCACATAAACCGAATCAAGACTCACGCCGAGATTTGGGGCGCCATTCAGGCGGGAAACTTCGCCCGAGAACTCTTCCGCTAGCTCCTCAAAAATGCGGGTTCCCTCGCCTCCTTCTATCCCTTCGAAACGTATCTGTTCCTCCGCTTCTTCAACAAGCCGGGCGCACTCCATGCGAGTCCAGGGACGAATGCCTAAATAGCCGGTCTTGACCAGACCAAGAGCAATCAGGCGATCAAAGAGCGGGTAAGCCCAACTATCTGGGGGGACATACGGCGAGCCCATGTTCTCAGGATTCCGCTGTTTGGGTTCGTAGCTCGGCTCCAAGTAATTGCCCCATGCCTCACCCCCCAGTTCGGGATCGTGATGTGCGCGATAAACTTCGTGAGCAAAGTACCAGCCCAGGCCGGCGCCGATGAGCACATCCGATGCGAAGTGCTGGTGCGAATTGACCCGCATAGCACTTACCGCGGTTGCCAACCCGTAAGCACCGAGTTTAGTTAGCGGACCCGGATATTCATGGGCAAGCACGCCGGCGATGGACCAAGCCATCGAGGAATGTTCGGAAGGAAATGATGAATGGCTGCTCGAAATATCTCCGCTGAAAAACGTGCCCGTGCCGGTTCCCTGATACGGGCGTCCACGCTGGGTAGCGAATTTAAAGGCATATGTAACTGCCGTGGCGTTGATCGCCGCCTCGGCCGACAGCAGCCCGGTTTCGCGCAAGTGGTCATTCGTTGAAATCTTGCCCAGCAGGAACGCACCTCCTCCAGCACCAATCAGCGAATACATGCTGTAGTTAGAGATCTTGAGACTTGTGTTCAACTGGTTGGGCCGGTTGGGCACCTGCCTTGAAATCCAGCTATCGGCGGCGATTATGCCGGCGGTGCCTCCGGCCAACGGGAGAATCCATTCGAGATCTCTCTTTCTCAGGTGGGCTGGAACAGTCCAAAAGTGTTTTTGATCCTGGCTTAGATGATCGAGAAACGGAGTAAGCAACCGGTTATCCGGATCGACTCCGGGCTGAAGATCATAGTTCCAGTCCTGTTTCTCCTGCTCTGGTCGGGTAGTTCGCTGCGAATCGCTTGGCGGTCGAGAACCGCTACTCTGGGCATTGCCAGAGGAGACCAGAATAACAAACGTGAGAGCGGACATTAGCGGAAACCGGACCCAGGAGAGCATCTCGGGTTCACGAAAAATCAGAATCCTCGGGCCACTTGCACGGCAATTCCAATTGCCGAAACTAATTGTGCGACCTCCAGCGTCTCCCTCCACTTGAATCCGCCACCGAGAGCTTTGCTTGGCACCACGATCATGTCTCCAGGCTGCATAGCCGATTCGAGCGCTCCGCCGTTGAATAAGCCTTTAGGACCGCCAGCGACCGTGCCATCGGCGCGCACGACAAAGACGTTCTTCTTGTCCGCGGCGGAGGTGGGTCCGCCAGCCTGATGCAAGTACCAGCGCGCACTTTTGCTGGGCCTAAATGCGATTCCGGTTTGGTTGTAAACAGCGCCTTGCACCATCACAAAATTCGGCTTCTTCGGGATATAGATGGAGTCGTCGGCTCTAACCTGGATATCGGCCGGAGTATGTACCCAGGACTTCCCGCTGCTGATGTGAATCACCATCCGCCCTACCGGCGGCGTGGTCTGCAGCTGGTGAAGCGTGTCACGCCACTGAACCAGCGAGGCGTCTTGGATCGAAGTAGTGGCCCCGGCGCCTAAGCCTCCGCCTTCTTGCTGGGCCTCGGCGATAAGTTGGGCCCGGTTCTTCTCCTCAATTTCGCGCACCTGCAGGCGTTCGAAAATCGAACCGTACGGATACGCATCTGGACGGAAGCCACCGGCGCGTGCAATTACATCGCTGAGACGCTCACCTTCCTGCACCCCATAAGTTCCGGGATGAACAACTTCTCCATCAACTTTCACGGTCGCGCCAATATCTTTCCATCCAGCCATTTGGCGAATGGTTAGCACATCACCGGCGCGAAGACGCATGTCGGTATCTGGTTCTCCGGTCAGTGCTTGTCCAATGGCGATAGGAAGGTGCTCGCCTTCAAATTGTTCGCCGTGGTTAATCGTGTAACGTGTCAGCTCCGCCTGTTGTGTGTATGCCGACCGTTTCAGACCACCCGCGACTCGCACCAGTTCCGTGGCAGTCATATCTGTGCCCAGGGGATACTTTCCCGGCCGGGCGACTTCGCCTTGAACCTCAACCGTAGGAGGGTCGAGCCGCAGCACGTCCTTGTGGACAAACACGCGGTCCTGAGGTTCAAGCAAAATATTCGCATTGGGGT
>QHZR01000065.1 GCA_003224755.1 Acidobacteriota bacterium | reverse complement strand
CCCGCATAGCCATGGATGGGAGAAGTCTGACCAACCGCCAAACTCGAAACGAACAAAACCGCGCAACCTACCGTGAATAGACGCATTCTGCCTCCTGGGACGTCGTAGCTAATGTAGGCGATAGCAGGTAAATTGCCAGTCCACAGATGGACATTCATCTCCGAGGAATTTCCGTGTCTTTCCGGCAGACTTAGGGTTTAGTTTGGTCTTTCGCGTCATTGCAGTGCAAGTCCTTGCGCAAAAACCGCAGCGGAATTGTGTTTGAGCTAACTCAGCTTCCTACATATCTCGCGTACAAACTTCTCGCCACCGCAGTGTCGGTCGTGCCTTTTATGATCGCGCGTCCGTCTGGGAAAAGAGTCATCTCAAACGGTTCCTTCCAAAACTTGAGCACGAAGTCGTTGTGCCGCACATTGCCATGCGGCTTCAGCCGTTCGCTCATCGTTCCGAGATCAATCGGGCGTTCATGCTCGTGAATCTGCACTGAGTTTCGACCACACAGCGTAATGTGCGCGCGCCCCTCGCCCGCGAGATGAACAAATTCTCTTCTTCCACAGGTCCGGCAGTCCGAACGGGGTTTGTCGGCTGATACCTCAGCGCGTTCATTTGTCCAGAGATCGTGCGAAAGCAGAGTTCGGCGCAATTTGCTAGTGGCTCCGGCCAGTAGCTTAATCGCCTCGGTTGCCGCAATCGAGGCGGCCAGGTTCACGGCAGAATTCAAAATTCCTGATGTCTCGCAGGTTTCGATCGTTCCGCGTGGACTCTCAGGAAACAGGCAACTCAAGCAAGCGGATTCACCGGGAACGATATTCGCGGTGATCGCATAACTCCCCACCGCCGCAAGGTAAATCCACGGAACCGAGTGTTTGACCGCGAAGTCGTTTATCAGATAGCGAGTTTCGAAATTGTCCGTGCCATCGAGAATCAAATCCGCGCCTGCAAGCAGTTCCGCGGCATTTTCAGGCCTCACATCGCTTACATGAGCCTCACAGACAATCTGCGAATTGAACAAGGCAATCTTCCTGCATGCCGCAATTGCTTTCGGGAGCGACTCAGCCGCGTCGGCTTCGTCGAACAGTGTCTGCCGCTGCAAGTTGCTGGGTTCAACGTAGTCTCGATCAAGGATCCGCAACGTTCCCACGCCAGCCCGCGCCAGAAGGGAAGCCAGTGCGGATCCAGTCGCCCCGCAGCCCACAATCGCCACTCGGCCTGTCAACAGCCGCTGCTGGCCCATTTCACCAATTCCAGGGAAAAGCACCTGCCGCGAATATCTTCCGTCAATCTCGGGTTTCATTGAATGGCTACTTCAGCTTGCCAGCTATGAGTCATAAAGCCGTGGAACCAGCGCTTCCACTCTGCCAGCCAGCGCAGACATTTATTATAAGTGGCGAAGACGCGGAGGCTGCGAAACTTGCGCATTCGTGTGCATCAGGCCAGAAAGACGTCTCGAATTTTTGCCCAGGAGCATGGTTGACTAAGGGGAGCTTCATCCGTGCATTCGTCGTGTTTGCGATCGCGGGAAGCCTGTTGCCCCAGTCCCGGGCCCAGACTCCGGATCTTTCCGCGCCGCCTAGCTCTGCATGCTTCAACGCGAAGATCGAAAAAGTTGAATTCCCGGGGATTAACGAAGCGGACCAGAAGATCCTTCGCGGATTGATTGCCGCACACGAGGGGGAATCGCTCAATCGGCAGCAGCTCCGGCAGAGCCTACGTGTCCTGTTTGCCACTGGACGCTTCGCCGACCTCCGCGCCGAATGCGAACCTTCGTCCGGCGGAAGCGTTCTACTCTCATTTGCCGGCACACCTGTTTTCTTTGTTGGCAAGGTCACTGTTGAGGGTGCTCCCGGACGTCCCACCGAATCGCAAATCGTGAATGCTTCGAAGCTGCAAGTCGGTGAGCCTTTCACGGTCCAAAAAATTGAGGCAGCGCTCGTCAATATCCGGCGACTGATGGAAGACAACCAGTTCTATCGTTCCACGATTACCCACTCTGAGCAGGCCAATCCCGCAGACCAGCAGATCGAAGTCACGTTTCGCATACACTCCGGCGACCCCGCGCGCGCGGGAAACATCACTCTCCAGGGGCATGCCCTACATTCACTGGGACAGATCGAAGACATCGCGCATCTGCATCCCAGCGACATCGTTTCCGCTCAAAGGGCTGCCAGCGCTCTCGATCGGATTCGCAAGCGTTACCAGAGCCATGGCCGCTGGCTGGTGCAGGCCAGCATTGCCCAACACAGGTACGTTCCCGCCAGCAATACGGTGGACTATACGCTGCTAGTAGAGGCGGGTCCGCTGGTGGAAATTACGGTCGAAGGCTTCAGAATGAGCCGGAAGATCATTAAGAAGAATGTTCCGGTCTATGAAGAGAGCGCCTTGGATGACGACCTACTGAACGAAGGCCGCCGCAATCTGCTCAACTATATGCAGGCCCAGGGATATTTCGAAGCGAATGTCGATTTACGAAAGGAATCGGATCAAGCGAAGAACTTGTTGCGGGTGGTTTACCAGATTGACCCTGGTGATCGCCATAAAGTCTCGCGAGTAATTCTTGCCGGCAATAAATATTTTCAGGACCAGAACCTTCGGCCCATGATGCAGACGCAGGATGCGACTCTTCTGCTGCCGCACGGGCGTTATAGCCAGGCTCTATTGAAGCAGGACGTATCTAGTCTGGAAAATGCGTACCGGCGGGAGGGCTTCTCGCAAGTCAAGGTTGAGAGTGAAGTCGAAGATGATTATCAAGGCGCTAAGAACCACGTTGCCGTGACGTTGCACATCATCGAGGGGCCGCAACTACTCATAGGCTCTTTCCAGATCGTCGGCAACGACACGAAATTCGACGACCCTATGTCCGCGCTGAATTTTCTCAACACCGGCCCGGGACAACCCTATTCCGATTCGCGCATTGCCGATGATCGCGACATCGTTCTCAACTACTACTTTGATAACGGGTTTCCAAACGCCACATTCGACGCCACGGCAAAGCCGGGCGAGTCCAATCACATGGACGTGACCTTCACCATTCATGAAGGTCAACGCATTTATGTGAATCGAGTACTCGTGGCTGGCCGCGAGTTCACCAAGCCGTATGTTGTGGATCACCAATTGGAAGTTGCGCCCAATGACCCGCTCAGCCAAAGCGATATGCTTGAAAGCCAACAGAAGCTGTACGACCTTGGCATTTTCAGCCAAGTGGATACCGCGGTTCAGAATCCCGAAGGTTCAGAACCGCGCAAGAATGTTCTAATCGAGCTACAGGAAGCCAAGCGTTACACGTTCAACTACGGTCTTGGTTTCGAATTCCAGACTGGCCAGCCCGGCGGAAGCAGCGACCAGGGTATTTCAGGAGTCAGCCCGCTGGCGTCGTTCGATGTAAGCCGTCTCAATTTCCGCGGACGCGACCACACGATCACTTTCGAATCCAGAGTTGGAAGCTTGCAGCAGCGTGGACTGGTGAGTTACGTCGCCCCGCGCTGGTTTGATAAGCCGAACTTGAACCTGACCTTTACCGGTTTCTTCGATCACACGCTTGACGTTACTACTTTCACTTCGCAAAGGCTCGAGGGGTCGGTGCAGGCTGGACACATTCTCAGCAAGCGGCGTGATGGAACTCCCATCAGTATTCTCAACTACAAGTTCAACTACCGACTGGTAAAAGCAACGCACGTTAAAATCAACCCGGATGAGGTCCCCCTTCTCTCTCAACCCGTGCGTGTGGGCCAGCCCGGATTCAGTTTTAGCCGCGATCACCGCGACGATCTTCTGCAAACCACACGCGGAAATTACACGATTGCAGATTTTGGGATTGCGGCCCATTATTTCGGATCGGAAGCTGATTTCAGCCGGGTACTTGTGCAGAACTCGACGTACTATCCTTTTGGAAAGCAGCGCAAGTCATCCAAGGAACTGGTGTTTGCTCGCTCCACTCGGGTCGGCGTTGAAAATCCATTCGGCAGTACTCTAATAATGCAGCCAGGGCAGCCCACAGTCGGCACTCCTGCGCTGATTCCGCTGCCGGAGCGGTTCTTTATGGGAGGCGGCAATTCGCATCGAGGCTTTGGATTGAACCAGGCTGGTCCTCGCGATCCGGTCACCGGATTTCCCTTGGGCGGCTCAGCATTGTTTCTTAACAATTTTGAAATACGCTTTCCACCGCCTATGCTGCCATTCGTGCAGGACAACATGAGCTTCGCCATTTTTCACGATATGGGGAACGTTTTCACCGACGGAACACACATGCTGCATAGTCTGGCCCGCTGGCACCAAGACAAGTTTCCATGCGGCAACCAAGCCCCAAACACTCCACCTATCATTGGACAAGGTGCAACCCTCTGTACTTACAACTACATTTCGCAGGCGATTGGGGTTGGGGTTCGTTACAGGACCCCCGTGGGCCCAGTGCGATTTGATTTCGGATATAACCTGAACCCGACCGTTTATCCGAATTTCGTAAACACAGCAATCCCCCCAGCAAGTCCGGTCTACAATTTCGCAGGCACGAAACAAGCCAGCCCCTTCAATGTTTACTTTAGTATCGGACAGACCTTCTGATGCGATCTCGCTGGCTCATGTACGGACTCCTGTTTTTGTGCGCACCTCGAGTGCACGCAGGCGAGGTGCTCGACGGCGTCCTGGCGAGCGTGAACGGGCACGTCATCCTGCAGAGCGACTTGGATGAGGAACGGCGGTACGAGAATCTGATGAGTGGACATCAGCCGCAGGGGACAAATGAAGACGACCGGAAAAAAGTCCTGGATCGGCTCGTGGATCGCGAGTTGCTCACTGAACAAGTCTCCACCACTGAATTCGCAGCGACAACCGCCGACGAAATAGAAAAGCAGCTCGAGCAAGTCAAATCCGACTACGTCCAGAACCTCAAGATTGCCTGGGCCGCCGCCCTTGCGAGTCATGGCTTCACTGAAACCGAAATAAGAGACCGGATTGCCCTCGAACTGAATCAATGGAAGCTAATAGACGCACGGCTACGGCCATCAATCCAGATTGATCAGACTGCAATCGAGGACTATTACAATCGCCAGTTTCTTCCGGAATTATGTCGTTCGGGTGCTCAGCCGATTAGCTTGCAGGAAGCCGCGCCCAAAATTCGCGAACTGCTGACTCAGCGGAAAATTAACGAGGCGCTTGCAACTTGGCTGGAGACGTTGCGCTCCCAAGCGCAGATTCGTATCTTTATTTCTAATCCTCCGCAGCCGGACCAGAGACAATGAAAACGCTCTGGCGATGGCTAAGAAAATTCACTAAATACTGCTTTGTTGCGTTCCTGCTTCTGCTGCTCGTCATCTCCGGCCTTCTTTGGTACACAACCACTGAATCTTTTCAGCGGATGGTTCGCGGACGCGTGATTGCAGACCTTGAATCCGCCACCGGAGGTCGAGTCGAACTCGGCAGTTTTCACGTCATCCCATTGCGGTTTCAGGTGGAAGTTCGGGGCCTGACTATTCATGGACGCGAGGCTCCGGACCAAGTTCCTTATGCTCACGTCGAGACCCTGCTTGCCACCGTCAATCTTTCTTCAGTGCTGGGGGCAAGAATCAGTTTTCACTCTCTTACGCTTAACCGTCCAGTCATTCACATAATGTTTTATCCCGACGGCAGTTCGAACCAACCTGTTCCTCAGCAGAAAAATGGAACGGTTGATTTCGAACACCTCTTCTCAGTTTCGATCGCTAGGCTGGACGTTCATCAAGGCGAGCTCTTGTATCAGGACTCGCGCGTGCCCCTTGATTTCAGCTCCAATGACATTTCTGCCAGCACGTACTATTCGTTTCTGCGGCGACGCTACTCCGGAGATTTGAAGATCGGCCGCGCGGAGACGGTTGTGAGTGGCTTTCGCCCCGTGTCTTGGTCGGGCAAAGCCAGCTTTGCGGTTGACCGAAACGGAATCGAGCTGAAATCAGTCGAAGCCAATTCGGGCGCTACAAGAATTCAGCTCGTCGGAACCATTGGCGACTTTCGCACACCGGTCCTCAAAGGGAATTACGACTTGCGAGTCGATCTGGCCCAGGCCGGGTCAGTCATCAGACAGCAGCATCTGCGGGGGGGCACGATCTCGATGAGCGGCACTGGTTCATGGTCC
Organism: Acidobacteriota bacterium; assembly: GCA_003224755.1. GTDB lineage: Bacteria > Acidobacteriota > Terriglobia > Terriglobales > Acidobacteriaceae > Gp1-AA145. The sequence continues at coordinate 3,891 of QHZR01000065.1, read as the reverse complement.
GCGCAGACGTTTTTCTCCGATGGAAAGTTCGATCTGCACGATCTTTCCTGGCAAGATAATAATCTCCTGGCCCGGGATGCCTCGGCTGCGGGCAAATTCTCCTTCGATCCGCAAAAACTTTCCATTACCGATGTGCAAGGCGAGTTCGTTCGCGGCAGATTCATTGCCGAGGCGCAAGTTTCCAACTGGCAAAGTCAGACAAAGCGCACCGCAAAGACCGAGCAGGTGGGCACTGCCAAAATAAGACTTAATGACTTTTCTGTGGCCGAGATGCTTGCGAGTCTGGGCCCGAAATTCCGGCCAGTAAATAAACTCAGGCTCGCAGGCAATGCTTCCGGAACCGCCGACGTGCGCTGGCGCGGATCGATTGACAACGCAGACGTTGGATTTGCACTCGATATCGCCCGCCCAAGCCGTCTGCAACCTGGGCTGATTCCCTTCACCGCCAGTACCCGTTCGACGTTCAACTTTCGCTCCGGCTCCCTCACGATCAGCGATCTTGCCGCGAATACACCGGCAACACAGATGCACGCCTCCGGAGAGCTTTCCTCAGCGTCTTCCCTCAAGCTTTCTTTTGCAACTACTGATTTGCGGGAATGGCAGCCGATTACCAGCGAACTTTTTCCGGCGGGAATGCCATTTGGCCTTCGTGGACGCGCTGCTTTCAACGGCACAGCCTCCGGTGAACCGGCGAACCTGCTCCTGAGTGGAAATCTTCAGATACAGGATTTCGATATTTCAATAGCCCGTGCTGGTGGCGTAGGTCCTGAAAATGTCCATTGCGACTCGTTGAACGCTGACTTGCAGGCATCGGCGCGAAGCCTGATGCTCCGCAACGCAGTCTTACGCCACGGCGATGCCATCGTACGTCTTGATGGCAACTCGCAAATGACTGCCTGGACTCCTGACCCTTCCAGCCCATTTCACATGCGCATCGAAATGCAGAACGTGGATGCCGAAGAAGTGGCAACCCTTTCCGGCTATGACCATACCATTTCGGGGAAGGTTGCCGGTGGTTTTGAGCTGTCCGGAACGATGTCGCAACCGCATGGGCAGGGAAGCCTCAGTCTGATGCAAGGCTCAGTGCATGGATATCTGTTCGACAACGCAAGCGCCTCCCTTGCGATCAGTGGCGACGAGCTTAGTTTTAGAAACGCACTTTTCGTGCACGGGAACTCTCGGGTAAGCGCCGACGGCACTTATAACCGCAGCTCGCGTACCGTTCAGGTCAAACTGACGGGTTCCAATTTCGATATTGCCGATATTCCTCAACTCCAACACTCACGAATCAACGTTAGAGGTAAGCTGGAGTACTCTGCGCAAGTGTCAGGACCGATTGCGGCACCGGACATTAACGCCGATCTGCGCATCCGCAATTTGAACCTGAATGGTGAAGAAGCTGGCGACTACTTGCTAAACGCAAGTTCGCATGGTCCCGATCTTGGCCTGACAGGACATTCGGAATTCAAAGGCGCAGAGTTGCTCCTCGATGGAAACGTTCGTCTGCGGGAAAGATGGCCGGCTCTGATCGATCTGCACTTCACTCATCTGGATGTCGACTCGTTTCTGCAAACCTATCTGCATGGCCACGTGACCGGCCATTCTGCGGTGGCCGGCAATCTGCGGATACAAGGCCCGCTGCTCGATCCCCAGCAGTTGACCATGGCCGGAAATCTCACAGACTTCTACGCCGATGTTGAAAACGTGAAGCTGCGCAACGACGGTCCCATCCGCTTTAACGTGACCGACCGCTCGCTTAAGCTCGAGAACTTCCATATTCTTGGCGACAAGACGGACTTTTCCGGTAGCGGCTCAATGCAATTTGCCGGTGAGCGCACTCTCGACTTTCGTGGCAACGGCAGCATCGGCCTGGAACTCCTGCACGCCTACAACCCAGATTTCGCTAGTTCAGGCACCTTGACTGCGGAGGCTGCAGTCACAGGCACTCTCGACGCTCCTTTGATGAAAGGCAAGTTGCAGCTGAAAGATGCTGCAGTCTCGGATATAAACCTGCCGAGCGCATTGAGTGAAATCAATGGCACCCTGCTCTTCAATCAGAACCGGGTCACAATTGAGAGTCTCAGCGCAAAAACCGGCGGAGGTACGGTAAGGCTGGCTGGCCACGCCGATGTCATCGGCCGGCAGTTAAATTTCGACCTTACAGCTAACGCCACCGATGTGCGTTTCCGCTATCCTCCCGGAGTTAGTTCCACCGGGACAGCCGATCTGGGCTGGAGCGGAAGCACAGCCGGATCGGTGCTGTCCGGGGATGTGACCATCACGAAATTGGGATTTACTCCTGGGTTTGATTTTGGTACCTATCTTGAGCGCACCGCGCAGATCAGCGCGCTTCCCCAAACCGATCCAGTTCTGAACAAGATTCGCCTGGATCTGCACGTCGTGACCGCCCCAGAACTTCAAATGCAGACCAGCGTCATTCGCCTGCAAGGGGAAGCTGATCTGCGTGTTCGCGGTAACCTTTCTAAACCAGTTGTGCTTGGTCGTGCCGACGTATTCGAAGGTGAAGCGTATTTCAATGGAACGAAATATCGTCTTGAGCGTGGGGGAGTAACGTTCGGTACTCCATCGGTTGCGAATCCTTCGGCGACTATACCCTTGGTGGATCTGCAGGCGACGACTCGTGTTCGCGATTATGAAATCACTTTGTCTATGACCGGTCCCGCCGCAAATCCCAAGCTGACCTATCGTTCCGATCCACCGCTTCCGCCCAGCGACATCATTGCATTGCTCGCATTCGGCCAGACCAGTGAGGAATCGGCGCAGCTTCAACAGAGCAGTTCGTCGGCATTCAGTTCGCAAACTTCGAATGCCCTGCTGGCGGCCGCGCTCAACGCAACGCTGAATAATCGTGCGCAGCGCCTGTTCGGCAATACCCACATTAAGATTGATCCCCAGGGTTTGGCGACAGAGACTTCCCCTACCCAGAGCGGCCCTGCGGTGACTATCGAGCAGCAAGTGAAGGACAATCTCACGCTTACCTACACCACAGCCGTGGCCCAGACTTCGCAGCAGGTCATTCGCGCGGAGTACAACGTGACCAGAAATATCTCTGTGGTTGCGATTCGCGATCAAAACGGCATTGTCAGCTTCGACGTGAAAATTCGCCGCCGCAAGCGCTAACCGCTTGCGTCGCGCGGGCACTTGAGCGCATCCTACGGTCGCAATGTCTTCAATTAACACAGTTCCTGCCTTGGATGACTTCGCCAATGAACGCAAGCACATGGTGGAGTCACAATTGCGAAGCCGCGGCATCCATGACGAGCGCGTGCTCAATGCCATGCTGCAAGTTCCTCGCCACGAATTCGTGTCCGAGGAGCTCCGAACGAAGGCTTACGCCGACCATCCAATCCCAATTGCCGAAGACCAAACCATCTCGCAGCCGTTCATTATTGCGTTGTCGCTACAAGCGCTGGCTCTCACCGGGAGCGAGTCCGTGCTCGAAGTTGGTACCGGTTCCGGATATCAGACCGCGCTCTTGGCGGTCCTCGCACGAGCGGTATTTTCGATTGAGCGATATGCCACGCTGGCGCGCGGCGCCGAGGCAATTCTCGCGAAGCTTGGTTATGGCAATGTGCGAGTCTTTGTAGGTGATGGCAGTCATGGTCTGCGGGAATTCGCGCCATTCGACGCGATTGTAGTTTCCGCCGCGGCTCCCACTATTCCCAAGAGTCTCGTGGGCCAGCTTGCCGAAAAAGGAAGAATGGTAATTCCAGTCGGCCCGCCTCATGCGCAGCAACTGCAGCTGGTTCGGAATGCGGATGGCACGGTTGCCATTGAAACACTTGAGGGGTGCAGATTTGTCCCTCTAGTTGGAGCTGAGGGTTACTGATGTTTGCCGTAAAAGCGGGCAACTCTTCGTTGTGATTCGAA
>QHZR01000514.1 GCA_003224755.1 Acidobacteriota bacterium | reverse complement strand
TATTGCTGTCGAGTTCTACAGGTTCCACGCGGTTGTACCAGAGCTGAACGCGGTCAAAGAAATGGAAGCGGGCGGAATCTGACAATACAGCTCTCCGGGTGATGGGCGACAATTAGAATTCCCGGCGCATTGACTCGTTAAAAATCACACTATCAGGCGATCGTTGCCTCATTAAAAATCACACCAGTTGCAGTCGTCGTCAACGGACAACTGGAGGAAAGGATGAGGCAAAAGATGAGTCTGAGTTCACGTAGGGAGTTACTAAAGAGAGTAGCACCAAGGTATCAGATATCGAGCTGGAAAGAGAAAAGGCTTGTTCTGGATCAGTTCGTCTCAGGCGCTGGTTATGATCGCAAGTACGCCGTGAGGCTCTTAAACCAGGGAATCCATGTTGAGCCGTCCCGAAAACGGATGCCGCCGCGCCGTTATGATGAAGCCGTTCGCCTGGCGCTTATCACAGTCTGGAAGGCCGCTAACCGCATCTGCTCAAAACGGCTGATGCCGTTCCTGCCGCAATTCGTCGCTGCCTTGGAACGCTTTGGGCATCTTGCTCTCCCCGAAGAAGTGCGGGAGCGACTGCTTACCATGAGCCCAGCCACAGCCGATCGGTTTCTATACTGGGAACGGCATCCGGAAGGGCTGCCTCCTTCAACGACTCGTCCTGGCAAGCTGCTGAAGCACCAGATCCCAGTCCGAACATTTTTCGACTGGAACGATCGGGCACCCGGGTTCGTCGAAGCAGATTTGGTGGCACACTGCGGAGAAAGAGCTGAGGGCACTTTTCTGAACACCCTGACGCTGACGGATATTGCCACCGGCTGGACGGAATGCTTGGCCTTACTGCGAAGAAGCGCAACCGACGTCAGCGCTGCGATTCATGCTTTGAGGCAGTGCCTGCCATTTCCCCTCCTCGGACTGGATACGGATAACGGCAGCGAGTTCATAAATTATGATTTGCTCCGTTACTGTGAACAGGAAAAGATTACATTTACCCGTTCGCGCACCTATCGAAAGAACGATCAGGCCCATGTGGAAGAGAAAAACGGCTCGGTCGTTCGCCGCCTGGTAGGATATGACCGCTACGAGGGAATGGACGCCTGGCAAGCCTTAACCGCACTTTATGGGGCGCTACGTCTGTACGTTAACTATTTCCAGCCCTCCGCAAAGTTGTTGAGTAAGGAGCGGAAGGAAGGACGGACCACCAAGCGCTACGACAAAGCGCAGACCCCCTATCAACGTGTTCTGGGCTCAGCCGCAATCTGCGAGGATCGAAAGAGCCAATTGCGCAATTCGTACCAAAGACTGGACCCCGTCATGATTCTCCAAGAGCTGGAGCGCTTGCAGGATCAGTTCTGGGATTTTGCGCACGGGAAAGAAAGGCCTGCGGCTAGGAGCTTAGTAGCGTGTGAATTAACCAGGCAAGATCCTGCTCCTTCGAAGTCCATGGTCATCGCACCGCCAACTAACGCCCAGACATCCAGCACGGTGCAGAAGGAAGTGCGAACGTACCGGCGGACAAAGAAGCCGGGCGTGCCGCGGACGTGGCGGACGCGCACGGATCCCTTCGCCGATGTTTGGGGACAGATCCAAGTGCAGTTGGAAATCGATCCGAGTCGTACGGGCAAGGAATTGTTTATGGACCTCCAACAGCGTTACCCCGGGAAGTTTCCAGGCGGCCAACTTCGGACACTGCAGAGGCGCGTACAACAGCGTCGCAGGGAACAGCTGTACTCGAGCCAATCGATCCAGGGAAGCTGGACGAACGTGATGGCGCAAATTCAGGAATAGCGGGAGGCAACCATGGCAACCGAGACCCAGGCACTAAGGAAAAGCGGTTCGACGTTGAAGATATCGTCCGGATGGTTCGCTGCGGGAGTTTCATTCCAGCGAGCCTTGACTGTGCTTTCTGATGGAGCTTTCAAATTGTTTGCGTACGTGTCCCTGGAAGCGGATCGCAGGACAGGACGCTATGAGGCAACGCAAACAGACCTAGCCCGAGTGTTGGGTAAGTCCCGCCGGATCATCGGCAAGTACATCGCTGAGCTCGAACGAAAGGGCATCTGCAGCATAAGTTCCGGGAGAAACCAGTATGCGCGAAACATTTTCGAGATCCTTGACGACTACTGGCCTTATAATCGGCCCTCAATTATCGAAGAGGCGGATGGCAAAGAAGAGGACGCATACGTCGCTGCGGCCCGCGACAGCTTCTTGGCGACTGGCTGTACCGGTGGGAGTTTCGGGGCCGGGGATGCAAGAACCGCCAAGATTTTGGAGAAGCGTGGGGTGTCACTTGGAGAATTGCAGGATGCATTGTTTTTGGGCGCCTGCCGCAAATATGTTTCGTGGCTAAATGGGGGCTCCCCTGAGCCGGTTGTCAGTCTTCGGTACTTCGAACCAATAATCTCGGAAATTCGAGAGCAGCCCTTCCCTCACGGATACCGCGAATATCTTCAATCGAAGGTCCGTCAAATGACACGCCTGTGGGAAGAGTTGAAGCCAGCAGAAGGATGGCCGAATTCAATTGATGGAGCGAGCAGATAGCTCTCAGAACCAGCCAAGGTAGTCTCCCGAAAAGCAAATCTGGGTGCGAATTAAGGTGACAACCAAACACCCAAGAAAAGAGACGGGATGATGTTGATTCTTCCTCCGTCGTTCCCTTCAATAGTTTGACTTTGAATGAGGCAACAGTTTCCAGGTAGTTTGATTCTGAGAT
>QHZR01000064.1 GCA_003224755.1 Acidobacteriota bacterium | reverse complement strand
AAGATCTCGCAATACTGGGACCTGAGTTTCCCGTCCGCGAATCACGAATTCCGTTCGTCAGAAACTGGATTAGCAGAAGAAATTCGCCAGCGTTTCCAAAACTCAGTCGAGCGGCAGATGGTCAGCGACGTGCCGCTCGGTGCGTTCCTGAGCGCGGGGCTTGATTCATCGAGCATCGTCGCAATGATGGCGATGGCGAAGACCGCCAGAGCGCCGCTGCGGACCTACACGATTACGTTTCCGGAAAAATATCGCAAAGGTGAAAACACTCTAGACGATCCGGCGGTCGCCGCTCGCCTTGCGGCAAAGCTGGGATGCGAAAACCAACAGATCGTTGTGGAGCCCGATGTCGCTAACTTGCTGCCGAAGTTGTGCTGGCACATGGACGAGCCCACCGCTGATCCCGCGATCGTGACCGCATTCCTGGTTTGCCAGGAGGCGAGCCGCGACGTGACGGTGCTCATGTCCGGCGTTGGCGGGGACGAACTATTTGGCGGGTATCGAAAGTATGCGGCGCATTATTGGGCGGAAGCGTATTCGCGAATGCCTGGGTGGATGAGAGGCGCTGCAGAGTGCGCGATCGCGCGAGCTCCGAACATGCGTGGTAGTGCCATGAAGGGCCGTTTGCGCTTGGCAAAGAAAATGTTTCGCAGCGCGGCTCTTGCGAGAGAAGAACGATTCATCAGAAATTGCACTTATCTCGATGACCGTCAACGTGGTGGTCTCTACAGCGAGGAATTGCGCGGAGAAATAGATACCTCACTTGCGGTCGGGTCCCACAAGGACGCATTTGACAAGGTCCGGGATGCCGATTTTCTGAACCAGATGCTGTACCTCGATACCAAAATCTTCATGACTTGCCTGAATCTTACCTACAACGACAAGATGAGCATGGCATCGTCGGTCGAAGTACGCGTGCCGTTTCTGGATCGAGAACTAGCCGAGTTCGTTGCTTGGAATGTGCCGCCTGGGCTGAAGCTAAAAGGATTTCTGTCTCCGACAACGAAACACATTTTCCGTAGAGCGATGGCGGATGTGCTTCCGGATGAGGTCCTCCGCCAACCTAAAGCGGGATTCGCCGCGCCGACTGATTATTGGCTGGCTAATGATCTTACGGAAATGACAGACGATCTTCTCTCGGAGTCGAGGGTTCGAGATCGTGGGCTGTTCCGTGCCGATGGTGTGCAGAAGATGATCCGGCAGCATCGCGCTGGGAAACAGGATTGGTCAATGCAGATATGGCAAATGTTGACGCTGGAACTTTGGATGCAGAGCTTCATGGACGGCACTGGCTCACGCGTCGGAAGGCATGCGGAGGCGGCCATAGCGTGAAACAGGTCTTGCAGAGCGCACGTACTGGCGAACTCGAGGTTGCTGAGGTGCCCGCGCCTCGCGTGCTCGCGGGATGCGTGCTGGTTCGGATTGCGGCATCGCTGGTCTCGGCTGGCACCGAGCGGGCATCGGCCGAATTCGCGTCGAAGAATTTGTTGCAGAAGGCGCGATCGCGTCCTGACCTGGTTCGCGATGTTTTCAAGAAGATTCAGCGCGATGGATTGCTGTCAGCGGTTTCCGCTGTTCGATCACGACTAGATCAGCCCACAGCCCTCGGTTACAGCAGCGCGGGCGTTGTGGTGGAGATAGGCGAAGGAATAAGCGACTTGAAACCGGGCGATCGCGTAGCCTGCGCTGGCGCTGGCTTTGCCGTCCATGCTGAAATTGCCTGCATTCCGCGTATGCTTCTGGCGAAGATTCCATCCGCAAATGTGGGCTTTGAAAGTGCTGCGTTCACTACGCTAGGCGCGGTGGCGATTCACGGGGTGCGCACTTCCGAGGCAAAGCTCGGTGAGTCCGTGGCGCTGATCGGGCTTGGCCTACTCGGACAACTTACATTGCAGATTTTGAACGCTGCCGGGTGCCGAGTGATCGGCTTGGACTTACTTCAGGAACGCGCGCAGCTTGCGGCGAAGATGGGGGCGCTGGCCGTCACTACATCGGAGTCCGAGTTTCGAGATTTGTGTCTTCGGTATTCCGGCGGACACGGCGTAGATTGCGTGTTGATCATAGCCGAAACTCCCAGCAGCGGCCCGGTCAACCTCGCTTCGGAAGTTGTTCGCGACCGCGGGATTGTCGTGGCGGTCGGTACCGTGGGGTTGGAACTTCATCGCAAACTCTATTACGAAAAGGAGCTTAATTTCCGAGTCTCGCGCTCCTATGGCCCCGGGCGCTATGACTCCGCCTTCGAGCAAAAGGGGCGCGACTATCCCATCGGCCATGTTCGTTGGACGGAAACCCGCAACATGGAAGCATTTGTGCAACTCCTCGCCGATGGAAAAATAGATGTGGAGCCGCTCATTACCCACCGCTTCCCCATCGAGAATGCGTTGGCCGGGTACGACCTGATTTCCGGGCAACAGGCAGAGCCGTTTCTTGGCGTGTTGATCCAATACAACATCGAGAAGAAGCAAGAGCCGCGGCGCTTGGGACTGGTTGCCAGTCCTAAAACTGCGTTGAGTCAGGTCAGGGTTGGTTTGTTGGGGGCTGGCAACTTTGCGAGAGGCGTTCTGATTCCTGCAATCAGACGAGATCGGGAAACCCAACTTGCCGGAATGTGCGCCACCAGCGGGCCTCGCGCCAGGTCCCTAGCAACTAAATACGGCTTCGGGTTTTGTACGACCGATGAAGACGAGATTTACTCCGATTGCTCGATCAACACGGTCGTGATCGCCACCCGTCATCATTTGCACGCGCGCCAGATCGTAAGAGCGATCGAAGCGGGGAAACACGTTTTCTGTGAAAAGCCGCTTTGCCTGACCGAACAGGGGTTGCAGGAAATAGAACTTGCCTATGGCCATGCTAACTGTCATTTGATGGTCGGCTTCAATCGCCGGTTCGCACCAATGGCCCAGCGAATGAAGGAGTTCCTGCGCGAAGCAGGCGGCCCTTTCACCATGCATTACCGAATCAACGCCGGCAGGTTGCCGCCGGACCATTGGATCAACGATCCGGAGCAAGGCGGCGGAAGAATTTTGGGAGAAGTTTGCCACTTTGTGGATTTCCTGTCATTTATCTCCGGTTCAGCTCCGGTCGCGGTGCAGACAAGAGGCCTGCCGATTTCAAATGAAGAGCAGGATGTCGTGGCCTCGATCGAGTTCGCCGACGGATCGCTGGGGACGATTTCGTATGTCTGTAGTGGAGATCGGGGGTATTCGAAGGAAAGGGCCGAAGTATTTGGAAGTGATTGCGTTGCGGTTCTGGACGATTTTCGCAGCCTTGATTTGGTTCGGCACGGCAAAAAGCGGTCGGCCCGCTCCTGGTTGCGTCAGGACAAAGGTCATGTGGCCGAGTGGAAGGTTTTTTCCGAATGCATTCGAAATAGCGGGCCCGCGCTGATTCCATTTGAAGAAATTGTGGCGTCAACTCTGGCAACGATTCGCATTGTTGATTCCTTGCGCTCGGGCCGAGTGGAACGAGTAACGGCTGACAGGTCAAACCAAATGTATGCGCCGCTAGTCTCATGATCCTGGCATGAAAAGGAAATTCTGATGTTGATTCTGGGTCTGAACATGTTTCACGCCGATGCCTCAGCCGCCATTATTCAAGACGGGAAAGTGTTGTTTGCGATTGCCGAGGAACGGCTCAACCGCGTGAAGCACTACGCGGGATTTCCGGCGCTGGCGATTCAAGCCTGTCTCGATGCCGCGGGAGCGAAGATACACGACATCGACCACGTCGCCGTCGGGCAGGATACGGATGCAAATCTTCAAAAGAAGGTGCGGTATGCGCTGGCGAATCCGGCGAAGCTGTTGAATTTCATCCGCCTGCGCCGCCGCAAAGAAGAAATGCGGGATGTCCGCGCGCTGATCGCAAAATCGCTGGACTGCGGTCCTGAAAAGCTGCGTTTCAAAGAGTATCGCCTCGAGCATCACATCGCGCACATTGCCAGCGCCTTTTATTCATCGCCCTGGGAACAGGCCGCCGGCTTCAGCTACGACGGCTCGGGCGACTTCGTTTCCACGATGATGGCTCATTGTGACGGCACTGACGTCAACGTTCTCGACCGGGTCTTCCTGCCGCACTCGCTCGGCAGCTTCTACACCATGATTTGCGAGTTCATCGGCTACAACAAGTACGGAGACGAAGGCAAGGTCATGGGACTCGCTCCGTACGGCAAGGACACATACGTCGAGCAGGTACGCGAGCTGCTCATGACCAGCGCCTCCGGATTCGAGCTTGATCTCGATTTCTTCCAACCGCTAGGCAGCAATGAAGGCATGCAGATCAAGCCCGATGGGACGGTTGGGTTAGCGCGCCATTTTTCCGGACGCATGACTGAAATGTTCGGACCGCCGCGCGATCCGGCTACAGAGATAACTCAACGCGACATGGACCTTGCCTACGCGATGCAGCACTGTTTTGAAGAAGTTTTCTTTTATTTGCTGAACGAACTCCATAAACGCGTCCCGATGGAAAATCTGGCGATGGCGGGCGGATGTGCGCTGAACAGCGTTGCCAATGGGAAGCTATTCGGCTGCACGCCGTTCCGCCACACTTGGATACAGCCTGCTGCGGGCGACGAAGGTTTGGCGATCGGCGCTGCCCTGCATACGTATCATTCAGTACTGAAGAAGCCGCGTGAGCACGCGATGAAGAATTCGTACTTGGGGCCCGAGTTCACGGACACACGCATCGAATCGTCACTCCAGAGCGCAGGGGTGAAATATCAAAAGCTGGAGCGTGGCCCGCTACTGGATCACGTGGCTGCCAATATTGCCGGAGGTGGCGTCGTTGGCTGGTTTCAGGGGAGGATGGAGTGGGGGCCTCGCGCGCTAGGGAACAGGTCCATTGTGGCTCATCCTGGCCGGCCTGATATGAAGGAAATCTTGAATGCTCGAATCAAACGGCGTGAGTGGTTTCGTCCGTTTGCGCCTTCAATCCTCGAGGAGCGCCAGGCGGAATATTTCGAGCACGATCACCCTTCACCATTCATGTTGCATGTTTACAAGATTCGGTCGGAGAAGCGGGATGAGTTGTGCGCCGTTAATCATGTGGACGATACCGGGAGATTGCAGAGCGTGGCGCGAGATGAAAATCCTTTGTATTACGATTTGATCCGCGCGTTTGAGCGCCAGACCGGCATTCCGGTCCTTCTCAATACAAGCTTTAACGAAAACGAACCAATAGTCTGCAAACCTGAGGAGGCAATTGACTGCTTCCAGCGCACCCGCATGGATGCGATCGCGATTGGTCCGTTTCTGGCCCTGAAATCGGAGAATTGAAACCGCGATATGGCAACTGCAACAGCAATCGCCGCCCGCAGCGCCCTAAACGCCGAGGTGATTGCGACGCTGCCGAATTTCCGCGCTCTGGCGTGGCAAGGTGATCGCCTTTATGTTTCGCGAGGCTATGATTTGTACTCCGCGCGCGTGATTGGGTCTCAGCTTCAATTGCGGAAGGTCGCAACGTACTCCCCAGAATGGCGACGCCGGATCAGCAGCAGGGCTGCTTTGACCTCCCGATTATTTCGCGATGGATTCCATGCATTGTCTGTGCTTCCCTCAGGGAATCTGGTTGCGGCGGTTCCGGGCGCAATCGTCACGTTGCAAAGAGGTCAGACTGAATTCCAGGTGACGCACAAGATGGCCCGAGGCGCCCGTCCTCTGCACATTGCGACCACGACGGCAGGCAGAGTGTTCTGGGGCGAATATTTCGATAATGCACAGCGTTCCGAGGTCCACATTTTCGGATCAGGTGACGGCGGCTTCACATGGGAAGTGGCTCACACGTTCCCCGCTCGCTCGATACGCCACGTTCACAACATTGTGCATGACCAGTGGGTAGACTGCCTGTGGATTTTTACAGGAGATTACGGAAGCGAGTGCAAAATCATTCGCGCGTCCGCGGATTTGTCGTCGCTGAATGAAGTCATTGCCGGCAACCAACAATGCCGGGCTGTCGCTGCCGTGACCAGCCCGGATGGGATCTACTTCGCTTCAGATACTCCGCTGGAGAAGAACTATATCTACTTGCTGGATCGTTCTGGCAAAGTTCATCAGCTGCAATCGATCTCCAGTTCATCCATTTACGGATGTAGAAACCGCAATGGGATTTTTTTCTCCACCATGGTCGAGCCAAGCGGCGTGAATCGAACCAAGAACGTGATATTGGTAGGCAGTCCGAATGGCGCGGATTGGGTACAAATAGCTTGTTGGCCCAAAGATCGCTGGTCAATGCGTTTTTTTCAGTACGGGAACGCCTTCCTTCCGGATGGAGACAACGCCACCGACCTGCTGGCGACGACCACAATTGCCGTCCGAAACGCCGATCGCGAAACTACCATTTGGCGCTCCGCTTCGAATTGATCACATCTTGATAAGTCAGGTTCCATCAGCCTCGCGCGTGATGTTCGCCCCACTATCCAATGCTATAGTCGGGCCTGTTGCCGGCCCCGATGCTGATTTCCAAAAGACTGCAATATTATCGCCGTGTCGGCCGCGCATACCTATGGTCCGGCACTAGTCAGCTCAGTTTCTGGCACGATTCCGCCGAACTCAACCAGAATGCCTCGACGCACTCGCTGGGCGAGTACTACATGACGTTCAGTGAGAAAGCCAAATATGCGGGCCCCTGCGACCAGAGCGGCATTCCGATGCTGAATTACCACGGAAACATCGGCGTGCGATACAACCCGATTGCTATCGCGCAGTGGGGGCTCGGGAGCTACAACCTCTTTTGTAGGACCAGAGGGGAAGAGTTCCGGCGCAATCTTGTTCTTGCGGCGGAGTGGCTCTGCACGAGTCTTGAAGCTAATCAAGATGGCGTCCCGGTCTGGAGCCACAATTTTGACTGGGAGTATCGCGAGACCCTGAGAGCGCCGTGGTACTCAGGGCTTGCGCAAGGCCAGGGGATCTCTTTACTGCTACGCGCGCACGCTGAAACAGGCGATCAGAGATTTGTTGACGCAGCCAGCCGGGCATTCCAGAGTTTCCTAGCGAGTGTCGGTGCTGGCGGGGTGACGTTCACCGATGCTAACGGCAACATTTGGTTCGAAGAGTACATCGTTTCGAGGCCTACGCATATTTTGAACGGGTTCATCTGGGCGGCGTGGGGCGTCTATGACTATTTCCTGGCAACTGGATCGCGCGATGCCGTCAACCTGTTTGCCTCGGCGGTTGAGACCCTACGTGTGAATCTTGAGCGCTACGATCTGGGCTTTTGGTCGCTCTATGAGCAATCGGGAACCCGGTTGCCGATGATCGCGAGTCCGTTCTATCACCGGCTTCATATCACACAATTGCGCGTGATGCACAGGGTCACTTCGGAGACTGCGTTCGCCCGCTATGCCGACAGCTGGGAGAGCTATTCGCGCAGCGCGTCGAAACGCACCCGCGCTCTCTGCTACAAGAGCGCATTCAAACTCTGCTATTACTGAGGCCCCACTGAAGATTCTCTACATCTCGCAATATTTTCCGCCGGAGATGGGCGCGCCCGCGGCGCGCGTTTCAGAACTGTCGCATCATTGGGCAGCGACCGGGCATGACGTGACGGTGCTTACCGGGTTTCCGAACCATCCGGACGGCAAGTTACGTCCCGAGTATCGCAAGCCCTTTCGTGGGCTGGTATTTCGAGAGCAGGTCGGACTTGTGAATGTCGTCCGTTCCTGGCTGCTGCCATTTCCAAATCGCAAAGCCTATGAGCGAATGCTCAATTATGGCTCGTTCTGCTTATCGGCTGGCGTTACTGGATCTTTTCTTCCTCGGCCAGACTTGGTAATCGCAACTTCGCCCCAGTTACTCGTGGGACTATCAGGATGGTGGGTCGCAAAAATCAAGCGTATCCCGTTTGTTCTCGAAGTACGCGATCTTTGGCCGGAGTCACTGGCGGCTGTGGGCGCTGGGAATGCGAATTCATTTCTCTATCGCATACTCCACAAGATTGCGGGATTTCTTTATCGCAAAGCCCGCCATATTGTCGTTGTGACCCCTGCGTTTCGGGATCACTTAATTCGGCACTGGCGTGTGTCCCCTGACAAGATTTCGGTTGTCCACAACGGCGTGGAAACCGACCTGTTCCGTCCCCTGCAAAGTGAAGGCATTCGAAAGAGGCTTTTCGTTGACGAAAGATTTGTTGTTTCATACATAGGTACGGTGGGAATGGCGCACGGATTAGAAACGCTGCTGGAAGCCGCGCAGCGTCTCCAGACCTCAGCTCCCGAGGTCCTCTTCCTGCTGGTGGGCGAAGGCGCAGAGCGAGAGCGTATCCAGGCAATCACTGCAGCGAAGGAGCTTACCAATGTTCTATTCGTGACGCAGCAGCCGCGCGAGAAGATCCCGCTTTACATTTCGGCATCGGACGTTTGCCTGGTTCTGCTCAAAAAGTCCGAGGTTTTCGATACAGTTATTCCGACCAAAATGTTGGAGTTCATGTCGTGCGCGAAACCAGTAGTACTCGGGGTGGGTGGGCAGGCACGCAGAATCCTGGAAGCCTCTCGGGCCGGACTCTGTATCGAACCCGAATATCCAGATGCCCTTTGCGACGCGATTGAAAGACTAAGAACCCAGGATTACTTGCGAGAGTCGCTCGGCCAGAATGGCCGTGAGTACATCCTCCGTAATCTTTCGCGAGAGCGCACTGCTGCAGACTATCTGAACGTATTGCTGGGAATACTGGAGAGCAGAACTACCAGCAAGAAAGCCGCAGCGTAACCTTCAGCGAACAGTTATTAGCGCGGCAGAAGTTGCCATTTGGATGGCGGCTTCCGCGGTCCGCCCTTCGAGCATCTTCCTGGCGCTGGTCGGTATGAACAAAATATCATCTGGCTGCATCTGGATATCGTCCGCTTTGGCCTGAAGGAGTTTCTTCATCGGGACTGGCGTCTCCGTCAATCCAGAGGGTGTTTTGCGAATGATGCGTGCGCCACCAAGTTTTGCCGTCGAGTTCGCGCCACCGGCAAGTGCAATCGCCTGCAGCACGCTGAGATGGCCGCTTTGCATCAGAAAGCCGCTGGGCCGCAAAACGTCGCCGACTACATAGATAACGTCCGCCTGCCGGATGCTTATAGTGTCGCCGGCAAAGACCGGAATGTTGCTTTCGGGATGATCTTCCAGATTCCGCGATATAGGCACCGCAATCGAAGCCTGGCCACGATGAGTAACAGTGGCGCTCTTCCCAGCCTTGTCTGTGAATCCACCTGCAGCGGAGATGAGATCGAAAAGCCGTTGATCTCCTAGAACTGGGTACACTCCCGGTTTTGTAACTTCGCCCAGCAGACTGGCGCCAGCGGAGGTGTATTCCGAAACGAACAACTGCACATGCGGGTTCTTAACGAACCCTCCCTGATCGAGCCGTTTCTCAATTACCGCTTCAGCGTCGTCGATGGTCAACCCGGCCACGTGAACATAGTCCACCAAAGGGAGGTAAACATCGCCGGAGCTACCCACGCGCGTCTTGGTGTTGAGCTCCGGAACGTTGTAAACGCTGACCTCGATCAGATCGCCACTACCAAGTCGGAGCGTGGAATCGCCGCTCTTCACTAGGTCTGGGGGCGCATTGGGCGTAGCCGGCGTGGATGCGCCAGCAAATACGTCGGTGGGCACCGTCTGAGTTGGTGATGCCGCCGTTTGGCTTTCAGCGGCAACGGCAATAGACAACAAATACAAAACGCAAACTGAGTGTAGTTTCCAAACTTTCGCCATTTTGGCCGGAGTCTATCACGTCAAGCTGTGAATGCCGCTCGCGTTTTGACCGTGGGTACACAACTCGAAAACACCGACCGCCTAAGCGCCAGTATCTACAAAGAGAATAGTCCCCAATCCGAGCGAGCCTTATAGTTACTCTTCGCGATTGGAGCGATAGTGCAACGAATCAAGCGCCGACGCTTCCAGGAGAGACTGATTTGACGATCATCTTCCTGGGGACCTTTGTTGGTGCGCTCGTCCTTTCATTTATTCTCACCAAGCTCGTCAGAGATGTCGCCACT
>QHZR01000506.1 GCA_003224755.1 Acidobacteriota bacterium | reverse complement strand
GGACAAATTATCCTGGGCCAAAGTCGGCGAGATCACAAGCAGTAGAAGGGATAGTGAAACCAGATAGCGCATACGACACGCTCCCTGAGGCGCATTATACCCCTGGAACGATCCTCGTCGTGCACTAGCATCGGGTGGTGTCCTAATTTGGCTGCTTGCGGCCATTTTAGGTTGCCTTGTTGTCCTCGTCGTATCCATAAGTGTGCCAAGCGCCGAAGCGACCACCCAATTCGGTGGGTATCGGCATGTTGCCGCCAACTGGACTATCCGCAAACTTCCATACTCGCCTGAAGCTGGTTTCCCGCTCTTCGTGGAAAACGTCGTAAAAAACATCCCTGTATTTGATGAAACACCAAAAATGTATGAACTTCTTCCCCTCTATAACATCCCTGAGATCGGATTCCTGTTCCAACCTGGGGAGCAGAATCGCAGAAGTGTCCCATTGTGGCGTAGTAGTAGGGGAAACTTCCCGTCGGTATGGCAGATCAAACATGAGAATGGACGTCGGTGGTTTGTCGGATTCGCTGACGCTAGCACCTGCTCTCGCCTCCAGAACGAACGCTGCGGTCGGACCAGAGAAATGTACCTTATATTTCACTATCTGTTCGCGAGCGAGCGAGAGAGAAGGAGGAACATTGGCGACAATGCTGACACGTGCGCGCTCTTTGCTGATGACAATTGCTACCGCCTGTGTCGCAGCCTCAGCGTTCCTCTTGGCAGCATCAGCAGAGTTCTTTGCAGCTTCGGCAGAGATTGTAAGCTGTTCAACCTGTTTCCCGGCTTGCTCTATCAACCGATCAGTCTGCCCGGCACTTTCCTTCATAGCGGCAAGCTGCCCCTGCATCGTCTCCAATTGGCTTTCCATCGCCGCACGCTGTCCGCTCAGTTCGGTGCGTTGCCTAACCATTTCGTGGCGCTGTCGCCGCATCTCACGGGCTTGG
This sequence comes from Acidobacteriota bacterium, assembly GCA_003224755.1. Taxonomy (GTDB): domain Bacteria; phylum Acidobacteriota; class Terriglobia; order Terriglobales; family Acidobacteriaceae; genus Gp1-AA145. The sequence continues at coordinate 1,525 of QHZR01000506.1, read as the reverse complement.
CGGCGGTAGATCAGCCAAGTGAGGAACATTACAACCAATTGCAAAACGCCAACAGCGGCCAATACCCCTGTAAACCACGTCAATTTCCGTTGAGTGGAGCGGCCTTCATCGGATGTTTGCTGGGTGCTTGTTCGTGTATGGTCGTTAGCTGTTGCGGCGCTGCGCTGGCTTTCCGTTGCAACGGGCGCTTGCGCGGGGGCTGGCGTGGGCTGTGCGGATGGAATTTGATTGCTTTCAGCGTTTTTGGCGTGGGCTGTGCTCTTAGCACGATTGGCTTCGGTGGTCCGTTTGTCTTTTGGCGCTTCCGCTGGATGTTGGGAGAGGATGAATACTGCGAGAAGAAACAGCCACTTCATGGCGGACTAATTGTAACACAGAAATACCTTTTGACAAGTTATAATTATTGTAATACAGTAATGGGTATAGGGAGATTGAATCCTATGGCAAACGTGCTCAGCAAGGACAAGCAAATCTCAGTAATCGGGGCACTAGCGGAAGGTTCCAGCATTCGCTCAATTGAGCGCATAACGGGCGAAACCGATAACCCGCAAAAGCCAGTGCGCCACGTCACGGTGTTGCATCTCCATCCAATCAAATCGGCTCAGGATGCAGTACGGGCCATAATCTTACAAGAGGCTAGGAACCTTGAGCCGGAAAGCTAATAAAATCGGGCGTCCCAAACTACCAAAGGGTCAGGCGAAGGGGAAGATCGTGCCAGTGCGCTTGACAGATGACCGTCACAGGGCCGTAGCAGCGAAAGCCAAGGCCAGCAAGCAAACCGTTTCAGAATGGATTCGGAGCACGTTAGATGCAGCAATCCAACATTAGCTTTCAAGCCCGCTGCGCTATTTGCAATGAAACCGTGACCGCTATGCTGCTTTTGAAACGCGAGGAAGTTGATGCAGCAGTGAGGCAAAATGCAGACGTAACGGTCATGCATCTTGCTCCTGACGGCGATCATGTTTGGGCTTTAACCGACCAAGAAAAAACAAGGCTACGCAACCGGATTGCCGATGGAACACTTTAGCGATGGCAAATTAGGACAGTACCTAATCTCGTGATCTCCCTTGGGCTGACGATAACCTTCCTGACCGCGACTGTTCTGTTCATTGAATTTTTTCGCCACCGGCAAAGCAGGTTGGCGGCTTACGGCTGGGTCGGTCTGATCGGATTGATCATCGCCGAGTGGCTGTTATTTCGAGGCTTCCAGCCAGTCGCAGTTTATTTCACCCCGATTGCCTGGACTTGCTACATCCTGCTGGCAGACGCGGCCGTATTGGCGATCCGAGGGCACTCCCGCCTGCATGATGAGCCGCGCAAGTTTGCCTCCGCCGCCGTGCTTTCGATTCCCCTTTGGCTGATTTTTGAAGCTTACAATTTGCGCTTGCAGAACTGGAGCTATTCCGGCGTGCCGGTAGCATGGCCGCTGGCGCTGCTCGGCTACGGTTGGTCGTTTGCAACCATCTTTCCGGGCATCTTCGAAACTGCCGACCTGGTTGAATCCTTCGGCTGGTTTCCACCACGA
>QHZR01000505.1 GCA_003224755.1 Acidobacteriota bacterium | reverse complement strand
AACCCGTAGAGCTTACTGCGGCCTTTGCTCCATCCGGCAGTCAGAGGTTTATCGCAGCGTGCACAACGAACGAACCCGCGTAACGGGAAGTCTTCGTTTTGCATAACGTGTGGAACCTGGTGGTTTCCATTCCCAGAGATCACATGCTGCACCGATTCAAATGTGGACTCATCGATGATGGCCTCATGCATGCCCTTGACCTGCACGCTTCGTGTACGCGATATCACCCACCCTTTATAGGTAGGGTTGACCATCATCTGATGAAAACTCTGTTTTGCCAGAGGAGCGCCTTTGCGTGTGGTCAATCCCATCGCAGTGACCATGCGGAGCACATCATCTTTCGTGTAGCTGCCCGTGCTTAGAAGTTCAAACGCTTTACGTACCAAGGGTGCTCGATCAGGGTCCTGGATTAAATGTGCGGCTCCATTGTTGCGTGTGTTCAGATATCCGAGGGGTGCAAGTGAAATCGGCCTACCTGCTTTCACAGCCGCATCCATGCGGTACGTGACGCGCTCGCTGAGGCTGTCCGAATGATATTGGTTAATGCAACCTAGAAGATTCGCAGATAAGCGACCGGCAGCGGTCGTATCGAGCATGGGTTCGTCAATCGAATGCAGTTTTATCTTCAGCCGCGCTAGTTCTGTCATCGTTGCCGCTTGATCTTCAATGTTGCGTGCGAGCCTGGACAGGTCGCTCACCACAACAGTGATTCCCTTATTTTTAGGATCGCGGCAGAACTGCATCATCTTCTGAAACGCAGGCCGGTCTGTAGTTCTACCTGATTTTCCTTCATCGCTGAATACCTTCAGCACCTCCAATTCTTTGTGTTCGCAAAGATCTTTGCATTTGTGGATTTGCGTAGGCAGGTTGGCACTGTTGCGGCGTATTTGATCGTCGCTGCTGACGCGCACGTAGATAATTGCCCCGTTCATTGTTTTTGATCCAGGTGCCTGTCGAGAATACGCCGGATGAGTTCCGCGAACGAGATGCCCAAAGTCTCGGACTCTTTCTTGAGGGCTTTCAATTGCCGGTCGGTGAATGCTACCTTGACCTGCTGCATACCAAACAGCTTACACCTGCAAAAAGGTCACTTCAACCCCAAAAATGGGCCAGGATGCCCCAGGACGAGCCCGGGCACTGCCGGAGGGGAATCGGCCACCCAGAGGTCCAGCGGCCTCAGGACGCGCCACGATTAAGCAAAACAGGGCTAAAAATGAGGTACCTAGGGCATTTGGGACGGTTTTTGGGCTTGCTTTGCTGATCTGACGGCAGAACACAATGGGAATACACAATGGCGGCTGTTGCGCTAGTGGATGATGATTTTATCGCTATGGTGCGGATGCTCGGATTCTATCACCTGATGTGCAGCAAAACGGTGCTCCTCAAGACCCGCTGATTCATCCTCAGTGAACAAAACCCGGTATGCTGCATCTTCGGTGCAAACGGAACACTCCAAAATTTCGGTGTCAACTTCAAAGCCGACGTAACGCCCGAGGGTCCCTTCGCGCACAGCAATCACTGGCATGTTCAAAACTTAGCGACGTTGCGCTTCTGCTGTACTGGCGGCTCGGGCCGGTGTGCCGGGTTGTCCTTTGCTTTCGGTTCCTTCTTCACTAGGTATTCGAGAATGTGCCGCACAGCCATCTCCGTGTTGCCGTTCTCTACTGCCATTTGCGCGTTTGCCAGATTAGTGTTGTCCGATAATTCTTCTGGATTCATGTGCTCATGCTACCACGCGGGGCGAATCGAAGTCCGACCGTATGACCGGAAATACCATGCCCTGCGCTCGGACGGACAATGGTGGTAGCGTCACAGCCGCTGCGCCCGAATTTCCACCAGAGGGACCACCCGACGCTATGATTGAGACGGTAGTAGTCGGCACAATCGTTGGCGCTTCGCTATGCGTATGCTGATGACCGCCGAAGATGCCTAGCAGTGCCATCAACATAACTGCGAACGCCGCGAGCCGCTGGGTGCGAGTCTTTAACCAAGTTGCCCAGCAATGCGCCGTTCCGATCCTGTTCCTCATCTTCATTAGCCCATTGTATCAATGGAGCCAGTCTGGATTGAACCTGTGTGCCCCTGCTATTCTGAACTGTTCCCATGCAGGTCTCATTCCAGCCAATGCCGCTTCTGAAGCGGGCCGCTCCTTTTGATGATCCCGACTGGATTTACGAATTGAAAATGGACGGCTTCCGAGCACTCGCCGTAATCGAGCATGGCCGTGCTCAGTTGCTCTCACGCAATGGGCATCCGTTCGCTTCGTTCTCTGCCTTGGCAGAATCAATTTCCGATTCCCTGCCGAATGTGACAGCGGTCATTGACGGCGAAATTTGCTCCCTCGATAGACGTGGCAGACCACAATTCAAAAATCTGCTATTTCACCGTGGCAATCCGCCGTGCTTTTTCGCATTCGATCTGTTGACGTGTGACGGGAAGGATTTGCGAACGGAGCGATTGCTGGACCGCAAGCAAGAGCTTCGGCGGTTGCTGGCACGGGCCTGCGCTCCGCTGAAATATACCGAGTACATCGATGGCTGTGGGACGGCGTTGTTTAAGCGTGTTTGCGAATTGGATTTGGAGGGCATCGTTGCCAAGCAGAAATCTGCACCCTACGTCACCGAGCGAGAGCGAAGTACGTGGTTCAAGATTCTGAATCGGAAATATTCGCAGAAAAACGGCAGAGAGGAATTGTTTGAACGGGAGCGGCATCAGGAACCTGTTG
>QHZR01000063.1 GCA_003224755.1 Acidobacteriota bacterium | reverse complement strand
TTCGCCTTGAACCTCAACCGTAGGAGGGTCGAGCCGCAGCACGTCCTTGTGGACAAACACGCGGTCCTGAGGTTCAAGCAAAATATTCGCATTGGGGTCACCCGCGATGGCCTTCCGCAAGTTGGCATTGATCACTTGCATCTTGCCATCGTGAGTCTTGCGGAATACCTGCACATCCTCCAGTTCGGCATCCTGTGCAGTGTTGCCTGCCAGGAAGATGGCGTCACGAAGATAAGTGGCGCCATTCGTGACGTGATCGCCCGGGTCGCGGACCTCGCCCGAGATCGTAATAATCGGAGGATCTTCGAAATCAAAACGGCTAAAGACCCGGATGGTGTCAAACGGCTTGAGACTCAGATCGGGATCCTTCCCCGCCAACGCATCCTCAAGATTGAACGCAATAACCTGAGGTTTGTAGTCCGGAGCGCTCAGGCGAATGATCTCGGCATGCTGCTTGTAGGGTTCTGGCAAAAGATCGCGGTAATTGTGAACCAGGTCGGTGATTTTCATTCCATCACGGTAAGCGTATTTTCCGGGCCGAAAAACATGCCCATCCAAAAAAACGGTTTTGTCGGCGAAGGGAAGAATGGGTGAAATCTTGATTCTGTCACCATCTTGCACCTGAAACTTTTCGAGCGCCTCAGTGACGGTTGCCTGAGTCTGGCTTTCCGGACTATCGCTTTCGGGAATATCAAGACGCAGCATGCTCCGGTCCTGGTGGGCCTCAACTCGTTCGACGTCCACATGGCGTAATGTGCCAGATGGCAAAACGCCGCCGGCTAGTTCCAGAATCTCGGCCAGGTTCTTTTCTCCGCCAAGCTCATAGATTGCCGGACGGCGGATCATTCCCTCCACCGTGATCTGTTGGCCGAGGGGCGGGACCAGGATCGTGTCGCCTGATTCCAGGCGCTGGGTCCCGGCCTGTACTCCACGTAATAACAATTGATAAAGGTCGACATTTTCAACGAGTTGATTCCCACGGTAGTGTTTCACTACGCGCATAGAGCCTTTGCTGGTGGGACCGCCGGCTTCGTAAAGTGCGTTGAGCGGAGTAGAGAGCGAACTCACGTCGTATGCGCCAGGTCGTTGGACGTCTCCAACCACGTACACCCGCACCGTGCGCAGCCCGTCGAGCGAGACATCGGCATCGAGCTCGCGGTACTGGCTCCGCAGTGCCGTCTGCACGATGCGCTGTACATCCCCCAGACTGTGACCCGAGACCTGAATGGTCCCGACCTCGGGGAGGCTCAGGCGTCCAGCGCGATCGATCACTCGGTGCAGCCGCTGCGAAACGCTTCCCCAAAAATCGATGTTCACCCCGTCTCCCGGCCCGAGAACATAGTCCGGTCCTGCGGGTAAGTCCATAGGGAGCTGATCGAGATTGCCCGTGCCGGTTTCAAAAATATCCAAACCAAAACGCTTCAGCTCAGATGGCCGCCGCGAGTATTGCGAGTAAAGGTCATACAGCGAGGGCACGTCGGCGTACGGGTTAGCACGATGAAGCAGAGCCGGCTGGTCCTCTGTTGTGTGCGCGGGACGCCGCTGCTGCATCTGGCGCGGATACGTGGAATCGGTCTGAAGCCGAGCCTGCTGAGGAAGAACCGTTGGTTGCTGCTGGCTGGCATATGCGTCTTCTTGGGATTGCGGCGGCAGTTGGTTTAGCCGTGCGGAGGCATTGCTATTACCGAACGAGGCTGCCAATTTGGCTAGATCTGGCTGTCCGCCCGCCGATTGCATGCCAGACTTGCCGTAGGCGCTAATCAATTGCTGGATTTGTTCTGGGCTAATCTGTTGCTGCCCTCCATTCACGACATTCAGAGGTAAGCCCCCTGAATCATCTTGGCTGCTGGAGCTTCCCAGGCTGGCCTGCATGAGCGCGCGGCGCTGGTCGGGGATCGGAGTTTGCGGCGAAGAAGGCTGAGGAGTCTCCTGGAATGGAACGTTCTGCGGATAAGCGGGCGGATACTGTGGCGAGCGGCCAGCGGGTTGGGTTCCGTTCGGATTCTGTTGGCTGCTTTCGCGTTCGGCCCCGGGAAACTCTTCGTTGTCTGCCTGCTCTTGCTGCACATTGGCTCGCGCCAGTTTCTGTTGCTGTTCGTAATCGCGTACTATTTCTTGCCGGGTGGGCTTGGCGCGGACGTAGCCGCGATCCACAATTTGCTGGGTGATCAGCGCCCGCGTCTCTTCGTCGTCGCGTACCATGCGAAAGACCGCTTCATCGGTGAGTTCTTTTGCATCCAGCTGCCGTCCTTGGGCATAGGCCTTCCGCACCAGCATTCTCTTGACTTCAAGAAAAAGCCCCGGCTCCTGTTCAAGCAGGAGAATGATTTTCTCGGGAGCAAGCGAGACCAAACGTTCCGCTTCTTGCTCGGCACGGGAATCCGCCTCGTTGATCGCGCGGGTCTGGGCCGAGGCACCCTCCGGCTGCGAATAGTCGCGCTCCTGCGCGCGCAGATCCGCAGTCCGGATCACCACCAGCATCAAGCTGAAACACACGGCCGGCAAAACCCGCATTTTCATGGGACCCCTCACGGAATTACGATGGTTCAACGAAGAACGCACAACGGGATGATCTCAAAACACTGGCATGACGTCGGCCTCGTCAGTCTCCAGTGACACAGAACGCCTGGGGATCGAGCGAGATCGCCAGCCGGCAATGATTCTTTCGGCGAACCAGAATGCCTTGGGCGCCGCAAAGGAATGGAAGCCTTTTCTTAATGATAACTAGCGGGGGTCAGTCGGTAGCCACAATGTCTTCGGCATTTAGTTCCACGGCGACCGATCGCATTAGTACATCAATTGAAATTACGAATCGGAGTTTGTCCTTCTTGCGTACAAGAATGCCCCGTGCCCCAGCCAGAGGCCCGCGAATTACGCGCACCCGGTGTCCGGCTCGAAGATAGGGGTGGGGTTGTGCGTAGATCCCCTGCTCCAGTCCGTTTCGCAGACCTTCAATGTCAATCTCGGGGAGTGGAGCGGGAATTCCATTGAAACTTACCAGTCGGACCACGCCGGGCAGTTGCAGTACGCGCAGCCGCTCGCGTGGATCGATATGCACAAAAACGTAGCCCGGAAATAACGCAAGCTCAACCTGCTTTCGCCGGTCAGCCCACCGGTGCCAGCTTCTGTATAACGGCAGGAAGCAGTTAATGCTCCTCTCTTCCAATTGCCGCGCCACAGATTTCTCATGGCGTGCGTTTGTGTATGCTGCGTACCAATTCGCGCCAGCTGTGCGAATCTCTGGCGTACGTCCGGCGGCAGGAATGGAAACAGGGATGGGATCACCAGCCGACATGAATTTCCTCGCCCGGCTGTAGCTTCGCCCCCTCACTTACAGGTGGCATGTGAGATAACCTTCGTCGCCTCAGAAACTTACTTCACGATTGCGCAATCACCGCGTTTCGTGGGTTGCGCAATGCTGCTGGCTCAGCACTGCTGTCTTCGGAGTTCACAGCGACAATCCCGTGGCAAACATCGAGCGCGAAACCAGTAGGAACGTCCCGGACACTTGCAGATAACGTCTTCAAGCACACTTTCGCATGCTCGCTTCGTGGAGGCCCTGCACTAATGCTTCCTCTTGCGAGCAAATCTTTGTCTCTTCAAACTATATTCAGGCGGAAAGGTTAGATGCTGCTTGCTTTAGTGAGTTGCTTTTAGCGGGCTACCGGGGAATGCCGCGAAGTGCTGACGTCTAATATCGTTTTGCATCACTGGTTCACGCCACTGGCAAGAAAGCCGCCGTCCACGGCAAGCACATGTCCGGTGACGAAGCTCGCGGCGTCTGAGCAAAGAAATACTGCGGCACCGGCCAATTCTTCGAGGTGGCCAAATCGCCGCATGGGAGTACGTACTAGAAATTCTTTTCCACGTGGAGTGCCGTCCAGCAGGGCCCTGTTCAGCTCAGTGGGGAACACGCCGGGTGCGATTGCATTCACGCAAACGTTATAGGGGGCCCACTCGACCGCAAGGGTCTTTGTGAGCGAAACCACAGCCGCCTTGCTGGCTGCATATGCAGCAACCTCAAAAAAACCGCGCCCCGACGAGACCGAGGCAATGTTTACGATGCGCCCTTGCTTGCGCTCAATCATTCTGCGCCCAAAGATTTGGCACGCCCGCAGCGTTCCAGTCAAATTGGTTTCGAGGATGCCGTTCCACTCGGCCTCGCTCACTTCGAGCGTTGGCGTGCGGCGCGTGATACCGGCAGAGTTCACGAGAATATCGACGCTGCCAATCTCCGATTCCACCGCCGATAGCAGCGCCTCAATGCTCGACCGATCAGTCACATTGGAGGTGATGGCCAGCGATTTGCAGCCAAGGGCGCGAATTTCGTCGGCTGCAGACTTTACCAGGTCCGCACGTCGGCCCGTGGCAACTACGTCAGCGCCCGCCTGCGCGAGACCTTTGGCCAAGGTCAGGCCAATACCTGACGTCCCGCCGATTACAACTGCGGTTTTGGACTTCAGATCTAGGCCAGGATGTCCCATGGTTATTGTTCGTGCAGGCCAACAAAGAAAAAAAGAATGATACCAGCTTCGTCGAGGAACCAGCGCAATCTATGGCAACATAGGAAGCGTGCCTAACGATCTGCAGCCCGGAGCGCCAGATTGAGCTTCGTTCAAGATGACTTCTTGCTGCATTGCGAAACAGCGCGGCGCCTCTACCACGAATATGCCGCCGCCGAACCGATTTTTGACTACCATTCGCATCTTCCGGCTTCTGCAATTGCAGCAGGCCACCGCTTTCGGGACTTGACCGAAATCTGGCTCGAAGGCGACCACTACAAATGGCGGGCCATGCGAGCAAACGGGGTGGGCGAACGCTTTTGTACCGGAGACGCCTCTTCCTATGAGAAATTTCGTGCGTGGGCAGGTACCGTCCCTTGCACGCTCCGCAACCCTCTCTACCACTGGACGCATCTCGAACTGAAAAGATATTTCGGGATTGGTGAACTGTTGGATCAGAATTCAGCGCAATCGGTTTGGGACCAAGCTAATGCAATGCTGCGTACAGACGATCTGAGCACCCGCGGCATTCTGCACAAATTCCGCGTCCGCGTGGCGTGCACTACAGACGATCCCTGTGACGAGCTGAGTACGCATCAGGCTATCAACGCTTCGGAGCAATCTACCGAGTCCGGATTCCGGGTCTATCCCACTTTCCGTCCCGACAGGGCCCTTCAGGTTGACGCAGGGGATAAATTCAATCGCTGGATCGCCCGCTTGGAGCAGTCCAGCAACACCGACGTTCGCACGCTGCAAAACTTTCTGGACGCTCTTAAACAGCGTCATGACCACTTCCACGCGCACGGCGGGCGACTTTCCGATCACGGGCTCACGCGCTGTTACGCAACTCCATGCAGCGAGAAAGAGGCTGCACGCATTTTTGATGATGCTCGATCGGGAAAGCGGGTCACGGAGGACGAACATGACGCGTTCGCTTCCCTGCTAATGTTGTTCTTTGGACGGCTGGATGCAGAAAAGGAGTGGACGAAGCAACTGCATCTGGGTGCGCTTCGCTCGGTGAACTCGCGGGCTACTCATGTGCTGGGTCGCGACACAGGCTTCGACTGCATCGGTGACTGGCCGCAAGCTGCGGCACTGTCTGCTTATTTGGATCTTCTCGACCGTGAAAACTCGCTGCCGCGAATGGTCCTCTACAACTTGAATCCCGCCGATAATTATGTGTTGGCCACCGCCGCTGGGAGTTTTCATGACGGCGCCATTGCCGGCAAAATTCAGTTCGGAAGCGGTTGGTGGTTCCTGGACCAGAAGGAAGGAATGAAATGGCAGCTGGATGCCTTGTCTAATACCGGGCTCCTATCGCGATTCATTGGCATGACAACCGATTCACGATCATTCATGTCGTTTCCGCGGCACGAATATTTCCGCCGCATCTTGTGCGACATGCTCGGTAAGGAAATGGAAAGCGGCGAATTGCCAAGCGATGAGCAGCTTGTCGGCACGATGATCAAGAATATTTGCTTCGAAAATGCACGCCAGTTTCTACGTTTAGAGGTTCCGGCAGCTTCCCCACGTAAAGCGGCGCAGACTCTGCGTTCGTGAGAGCCAGGTACCGCGGGACCGGATGGAAGTTGGCAGCCCGCAACGCGAAGGCAATGCGGCAACCTCGCCTTCCGGCTAAGCGAAATAAACCGTCAAGCTCGTCCGAGCAGCATGAGAACAATAATGATGAGGAGAATGACTCCCAATCCGCCGCTCGGGTAATACCCCCAGCCGCTGCTATATGGCCAGCTCGGAAGGGCTCCGATCAGAAGCAGTATCAGGATAATGAGCAGTATCGTGTACATGGTCACCTCGTTTTCCTGTTTTTCGATGCCATGGCGGGTCGCGGGAATGTGAGGAGCAGGCTGTAGATTCCCAGGCGAGGTCGGGTAACGCCGGCTGCGAGTAACCCATGTAGGCGGCGCGCTTCAATTGGCGACGGCGCTCATCCGTTTTCTCACAGCAAGAAAAATTGGCACCGCAATCACCTGCGCGGCAACTGAAAAACCAATTACATACGAGAGCGACACTCCGTAAAATTTGCCCATAATCACGCTCCCAAGAAACCATGCCACGCCATACCCGGCGGTAAAGATTCCATACGCGGAAGGCCTGCGTTGTGCCGGCACCATCGTGGCCACAGCCGCGGGAATAATAGACTCGTGAACTCCCATCCCCAGGCCCCAAATCGCCGCTCCGAGCAAGGCGAGCCAAAAACCGCCGAGGAAAACCAGTGGCGCTGACGCTGCTGAGATCACCGTCAGTGGAATCAATATCCAGAAACCGATGCGGTCAAATAAATGTCCGAAAATCAATGAGCCCAGTCCGCTGATCCCCATCGCCACCGAATAGAACACTGGAACCCACGTATTCGGGACCACCGACGTCTTGTGAAAGTGGTAAGTAATCAAAGAGAAGTCCGCAAATCCTGCGGCGACCAGCGCTGCTCCGGCAAGATAGACCCAGAACACGCCCGGTAGAACGCCTGTTTCCATCTTTCGAACGCCCGTCTCTAAGCCTTCCGGTTGTGGGTACGTGACCCGCGCAACAATGAGAAGAGCCAGTGTCAAAACCGCGGGAACCACCAGGATGGCAAAAGCAGTCCGATAACTTCCGCGATGGGCCAGCACGATTGCGATAATCAGGGGCCCCACCATCGCCCCGAGTTGATCGAGCGCTTCATGCAAACCGAAGCCGCGCCCGTAACCAATTTGTTTGGCCGCGTGCGAGAGCATGACGTCTCGCGGAGGATTGCGAATTGCCCTACCCATGCGCTCGGCGACGATTAACGCTCCCGCCGTCTGCCAGTTTGGTGCGATCGCGAGCAGCGGGACAGCGCTCATTTGCAACACATATCCGAATAGAGTGATCGGCCAGAATTGCCCGGTCCGTTCGCTAAGTGGCCCCGACACCAACCGCAAACCATAGCCAAGCAACTCTCCGAGCCCTGCGATGGTCCCGACCAGGGTGGCACTTGCGCCGAGCACAGCCAGATACGGACCGGCTATACTGCGCGCGCCTTCGTAGCCAAAGTCAGCGAAAAAGCTGACGATTCCTATCAGAAGCAGGAATCTTATGGCGTTGCTTTTTTGGGTCGGTGCCACTTTTTTGGATTGTGCCACTTTAGTCAGGGCTGCATCGTCCACTGCAATCGCTCTCGATCGTGCCTACGCCACATCCAATTCTCCCGGCGAAATCTCATCGACATAGCACCACATCCAAGCCTCTCCGGGTTCGATTGAACGCATCAATGCATGGTCCGATAATTTGAAATGCTTAGTCGCGTGCCGGTTTTTCGAGGAATCGCAGCAGCCCACGTGCCCACAGGAAAGGCAGAGCCGGAGGTGGACCCAGGTATCGCCAGTCTTCACGCAGTCTTCGCAAACATGCTTGTCGGTTTTTGTGATCTTAATCTGATCTGTATGCTTGCACTTCATCGTTGCCTCCGCAAAGCGCTAATAGATGACTGAAGCAGGCATTCGGGTTCAGACTTGAGTCCGACGGCTCTCGAACAGAGGAATGTTTCTAGGTGATGCTGGCTTCAGTGTACGTTCCGTACACTTCCCGCAGCGCTTCGCAGATTTCGCCTACGGTCGCATAGGCGCGCACCGCGTCAATGAGGTAGGGCATCGTATTGGCGGGACAAATATTACCATTCGCCTCTGCAGACGGCTCTTTCACGGCAGCTTTCTTTAGTTCGTCGAGCCGGCGCTGCACCTCTTCACCGGAACGGCGCGCGCGCAACGTTTTAAGCTTCGCCGTTTGCTGCTGCGCGACTGATTCATCGATGTAAAGAATTGTGGGCGATTGCTCTTCCACTGCGAACTCGTTCACGCCCACAATGACTTTTTCTTTGGCTTCGACCGCGCGCTGATATTGATACGACGATTCGGCAATTTCTTTTTGCGGGTAGCCGCGCTCGATTGCCTTTACCATGCCGCCCATTGCATCCAGCTTGCCGAAGTAATCGAACGCGCCATTCTCCATTTGCAGAGTCAGATTCTCAAGGAAATAAGACCCGCCCAGAGGATCCGTGGTGTGCGTGACGCCGGATTCATAAGCAATAATCTGTTGCGTCCGAAGCGCAATACGCGCCGCCTCTTCGGTAGGCAATGCCAGGGCTTCATCGTAAGCGTCAGTATGCAACGACTGCGTTCCGCCCAATACCGCCGCCAAAGCCTGGATTGCCACTCGCGCAATGTTGTTCCTCGGCTGCTGCGCGGGAAGCGAGACGCCGGCTGTTTGTGTGTGAAAGCGCATCAGCCGAGTGCGCTGGTTCTTCGCGGCAAAGCGGTCCTTCATCACGCGATACCAGATCTTGCGAGCGGCCCGGTACTTCGCGATCTCCTCAAAAAAATCATTGTGCGCGTTGAAAAAGAAACTCAGCCGCGGACCGAAGTCATCCACCTCAAGTCCACGACGCAGCGCCCATTCGACGTATTCCACGCCGTCGTACAGCGTGAAGGCCAGTTCCTGCAGCGCAGTCGATCCGGCTTCGCGAATGTGATATCCGCTGATTGAAATTGTGTTGAATCGCGGAGTGAACTTCGATCCGAATTCGAATGTGTCAACCACCAACCGCATCGAAGGCGCCGGCGGATAAATGTATTCCTTCTGCGCGATGTATTCCTTCAGAATGTCGTTCTGAATCGTCCCTGAAATCTTTTTCCAGTCCGCACCCTGCTTTTCCGCGACCACCAGGTACATCGCCCAAAGCACCGAGGCGGGCGAGTTGATCGTCATGGAAACCGTGGTCTTTTCGAGATCAATGCCGTCGAAAAGAATTTCCATGTCCTCGAGCGAATCAATGGCGACACCGCACTTCCCTACTTCACCTTGGCTTGCGGCATGATCGGAGTCGTAGCCCATCAAAGTCGGCAAGTCGAACGCCACCGACAGCCCGCTGCCACCGTGCTCCAGCAAATATTTGTAGCGCTGGTTGGTTTCCTCCGGCGAAGCGAAGCCGGAAAACTGGCGCATGGTAAACAGCTTCCCCCGATAGCCGGTAGCGTGAATGCCCCGCGTATAAGGAGGCTGCCCGGGAAATCCCAGATACTGTTCGTAGTTCCAATCTTGTGGAAGATCCGCCTGCGTGTAGAGCCGTCGTATGGGAAGACCTGACACCGTGGTGAACCGGGCGCGGCCGTGCTCGTTGATGTTTACGCCGGTGGGCGCGCCAATCGGCTTCTCAGGTGATTTTTCGAGAGCCGGAAGCAGCGTCTTCTCCGCCCAGCCTTTTTCCAATTCGCCGGGATGACGATTTTCGAACACATCGGAGATCGGGTTCTCGGAAACGTCGGTCTTCTTGTCCGCCATGTGGTTCTCTCCTTCGATGATAGGAGAGGCGCGAATGGGGAGCAAGGCGGGAAAGCGACCGCTCGGTCGGATTGTTGCTCACGTGGGACAGGCGGCTCGCCTGTCCCGGCGGAGGCAGTCCGGGTCAATAGTAATGCTCTGACCGTTTGACCGGACAGGCGAGCCGCCTGTCCCACGTGAGACGTTAGCTCCCTGGGTTTCTTCCCATCTCCCATCCCTTCGCGTACTTCCACGACACATATCCCGCGTGGTACATGTGCAGGAGCAGGCCTTCGCGGCCATCGAGAAATCCCAGACGGAAAAAATAGTTGTAAATAAATGTCGCCAGCGGCCGCAGAACAATTGCATTGATGCTGAACTTTTGCGGCACTGCGCCGGGCACGCGGTTCCACACGCTTGAATAGCGATTCATGTGCTCCAGATAAACAGTAAGGGTCGGATAAGTGTGGTGGATGAGCGCACCTTGAAGGCGTCCGACGTGCTCGCCGTTTTTCATTTCAAAGCGGTCATGAGGATCGCGTCCGGTCGAATACGCTTTGCCTCCGCGGAACAGCCGCAGTTTCGGGTCGGGATAAAAACCGCCATGGCGCATCCATTTGCCCAGAAACAGGTTCTTACGCGAAATCGCATAACCATCAAATGAGCTGCGTCCAGCCAGCACGCCGCGAATTTCTTCCGCCAGTTCTGGGCTGACCTCCTCGTCTGAGCTGTGTAGCCACGCCATGGCTCGATGACTACACGCGCGCCATACTCGCGTGCGATATCGCAGTTGCGATCTGTAGAACCGGCGTCCACTACCACGATTTCATCCGCCCAGCGCACGCTTCCGAGCACGCGTCCGAGATTAGCCTCTTCATTAAGCGCGACAATTGCGATGGAAAGAGTGTGAGGCAAGTAAGTTTGGGTTCGACTTCGAGCGAAGGTATTCTCGCACAATGACCGGTGCGGACAGTCGCCTAGAAGAAAAATGCTCCGCCATCCCGGCGGAGCACTCGCTTTATACAACCTGATTACTGTTGTGGCGGAGTTGTAGTTTGTTGAACGTCTGCGCGCGGAGCCACGTATGGGATCTTCGGCGCATGCGTTACCTCGCCCCGCTCGGCGTCGGCTACAACGATTCCGGAATGATCGAGGAGCAACCCGGTGGCGCGATCGCGTTCGACCTGGGCCTTTTCGTAAGCAGCCATCGCGGAGACCAGATTCGACTCTGCAGTCGCCAATGCTGATTGGTTCTGCAACACCAGAGTTGATGTAGAGGCGCCTAGCGCGTATTTTTTTTGCTCGGCATCAAGCGACTGGCGCCCGAGTTCAGCTGCTGCCTGCGCTGCTTCAACGGCAGCACGGTTTTGCGTCACCGAGAACTGTGCATTGCGGACTTCGATGCGTATCTGGTTTTCCGTCTGTTGCAAACGCATTTGAGCTTGACGATATTCCAGCTCGGACCGCACCTGAGTGGCCTGAGCCACACGGTTGCGGATCGGAATGCTCAGGGTCACACCGACACCCTTATCCGGCGCAGCGGAGGTGACCATCTGGTCCAGAGCGTTAACGTAGCTGACTGGCCCGCCATTCCGAAATGGCGGGGCCGCGTTCGCGGAGTTGAAGCAAGGGGCTCCGCCAAAGTTGCAGAAAGGACTCACGTCGCCGCCGATTCCACTCCCCCCGTAATAACCATACAAATCCAGACTGGGCAGCAACGAACTCCGCACTGCTTTCATACTGATTTCTTGGTTCGTTAAATTGATACGAGCTTCCGAAAGCTCCGCCCGATGGCTGAGCGCATCATTGACCAGGTCTTGTGTGGGCACGACCGGCTCTTGCTGCGGCAGTTGCATGGTCGAGGTCGGGATCACTTCAGCGTCCGCCAGTTTCGGATCGACCAGCGTCCGGCTGAGGGCATTTTTCATCAGCAATTGCTGCAGCTGAAGGTTGGTCTGGGCAAGGGTCAACTGCTGCTGGTCGGTCGAAACCGTACTCTGCGCGCGAACCACCTCAATTGGTGCCAAAGAGCCTATCTCAACTTGTTTCTTGTTGTCGGAAAGTGTTTTCTGCGCAAACGCGAGAGACTCATTTGCAACCCGAACATTCTCATACGCAAAGACTAAATTCCAGTACAAGTTTTCTATCTGATCCACAGTCGTAATGACTTGCAACCGAAACGCAACATCGGATATTTCACGGTTATTCTTGGCAATTCGAATGTACCGGGTGTTGGGCGCGAAACCGAAACCTTGCAACAGGTGCTGGGTCACCCTCATCTGGAACCCAGAACTGATAACCGGGCTATACGTCTGCGAACTGTTCCGGGTGGCCAAGTGGGTGTTATTAAAACCCACCAACAAGTTGGTTCCCGTCTGGAACCCCTGCAAGTAACTAAAATTGCCCGTGCCGGTATTCTGATTCACCACAGGGTTCGAGAAGATATTGAGCGATTGCGTATAAGACCTGTCCATCTGCAAGGTACCGGTAAGTACAGGGTCGAAACTGGTAATGTTAGGACCGCTACCCAAAGTTGAACTGACCAAGCCACCCGCGCCCGCGCCCGCACCGCCCGCCGCTACGCTGGTGCCGCCTGCGCCCGATCCGACGCTTCCGCTCAATCCGCCGACGCCGCCGCCGGGGGTGTTTTGGACAAGGCCGGAGTTGATGCCGAGGATGGTCCCACCAGCTTTCGTGCGAAGAATGTCCGTGTCAGCGATGTTCAAGTTGTAGCGCGCGATCGCGATGTCAAGATTGTTTTCCAATGCCAACGCTACAGCGTCGTCCATGGAAAGATAAATCTTGCCGTCGCGCATGACTTGATCTATCCGAGCGGTGTTCACCAGATCCGGTGGCGGAACCTGGCGGCTTTTGTAGGACGCAAGCACATTGGGAAACGGCCGATTCGGTTTGGAGTAGTCCGTGATCGTGAAATTCTTCGCAGCAGGCGGCGGCGCAGGCGCCTGCGGAAGATTTCCCTGGGAAGGCTGAGGCTGGGAAGATTGCCCCTGAGAACCTGGAGCAGCGTCCTGCGCCCACAAGCTTGCTGGCATCGCCGCGAGTAGTACAACAGCCATCGAGTAACGAACTGCAGACTTCAAAGAAGACAAAGACATTCGATCCTCTCCATAATTTCGCGCTATAAACACGAGATCGCTAAGCTGCAATATTGCTGTATTACGTAAAAAGAGGCTTCTGGGTTCCTGATTTCCGGGGCCACGTGCAGAAATCGGCAAAACCGGTTCGACGCGGGTCAACAGTATAACCGACACGAACCGCGTTCGTTCTCATCCCAGAATTGAACAAACAATGTAATCTTGGATGCTCCTCCATCCCTGAAGATTCGATTTCTGCATGCGCAATCTCAAGGTGATACTGGCCTACGACGGGACTGATTTCAGCGGCTGGCAAATCCAACCGCATCGCTCCACCATTCAGGGCACGCTGGCCTCCGCTATTGGACGAATCACAGGCGAAAAAGTATTGCCGCAAGGCTCCGGACGCACCGACGCCGGAGTGCACGCTCTCGCGCAAGTGGTAACGTTCGCGACTAAGTCCGTCATTCCGGCAGCAAATCTTGTAATCGCGCTGAACGACATCCTTCCCGCTTCCATTCGCGTCTTGGACGTGAAAGAAGTCTCACTCGAGTTTCATGCGCGAAAGTCGGCGCGCGCGAAAACTTATCGTTATCGGATGTACAGGAACGCAATCTGCCCGCCATTTCTAGCGCGGTATGTCTGGCACTTTCCCTATCCGCTGGATGACGCGGCGATGTCGAGCGCAGCAGCGGTAATCGAAGGCGAACACGACTTCACCTCCTTCGCGGCTGTGGATCCCGAACGCGCACTGGAGCGCGACGGATCATCAAGCGTTCGCCAGGTCTTTTCCTCGATTTGGCGGAGAGAAGGCGACGAATTCATCTATGAAGTGCGGGGAAACGGATTCCTACATCACATGGTGAGGAACCTGGTCGGAACTTTCCTGCTGGTGGGGAAAGGAACACTCAAGGCGCGTGATGTAACCAGGATTCTCGAGGCAAAAAATCGCTCGGCCGCGGGCGCAACTGCTCCAGCCAGCGGTTTGTATCTAGTAAGAGTGGAATACGACGAGCCTGGGATGTAGGGGCACGTGATCAATCCGTGCCCGCCGCAAGCTCGTCTGCTTGTTTTCATCTAGTGCTGGATGTCGTAAACCTCGCCTTGCTGGACCTCCGCGATCGCTTGATCAACCAGCCGCATGGCATTTTCGCGGTGACCGCCTTTTGTGGCGGTAGCTTTATCCAACTCATTCCTCGCCTGCTGTAGATGCCCGAGTGCGGCGCTCATGTGGGGCTCACGCCGTGCCATCTGACGGGTTTGGGGCGGATTGCCCGCCGAGTACACGCTCAGCCCGATCAACAGTGTCAAAGTGCTGCAAACGGCGATTGTTCTTGCTAGCATACCTTCTCCTTCTGATAAGAATGATTCCGAATTCGGCGTTCGTGAGACGCCTGCTCACGACCGCAGGTTGCTCTAATTTCGAGCTTCCAAATGCTTCTGCTACACTGTCTCGCTTCGGGGTGCGCTTCTACTCATGACAATGGATTACGTTCTCGGCGTTGATGTTGGGACCGGAGGCACCCGCGCTGTGCTAGTTGACCGCTCCGGCGGGATTGTACGTTCCACTACTTGCGAGCATGTGCCGTTCGCCTCGCCCAAAATCGGCTGGGCGGAACAGGACCCTCATGACTGGCACAAGGCCGCAGGATCCGCCATTCAGCAGGCCATTTCGAACGCTAGGATTTCTGCTCCAAACATCAAATCCGCCGGGTTCGCTGGCCAAATGCATGGCGCCGTTTTGCTGGATGACCAAGATGAAGTCCTGCGTCCATCCCTTATCTGGTGCGACCTGCGCACGCAGCCACAGTGTGATTGGCTGAACACGAAGCTCGGCGAGTCCAAAATTATCGACTTGACCTGTAATCCCGCGCTCACGAATTTCACACTGACGAAGCTGCTGTGGGTGCGAGATAACGAACCTGAGATCTGGAAGCGTTTTCGTCACGTGCTCCTGCCGAAAGACTACGTGCGCTTCCGCCTGACTGGCGAATACGCCATCGACGTGGCCGACGCTTCCGGCACATTAATGCTCGATGTCACGCATCGGCGTTGGTCAGAAGAAATGATGTCGGCGGCGGGGCTTCCTATGAGCTGCCTCCCTAAACTCTATGAATCGCCGGAAGTATGCGGGCGAATTACTGGCATCGGCGCAGCCCACACCGGGCTGAACGAGGGAACGCCGGTGGTTGCCGGGGCCGGGGACCAGGCTGGCGGCGCAGTTGGCATGGGGATCGTTCGGGCGGGAGCCGTCAGCGCAACCATTGGCACTTCGGGCGTCGTCTTCGCGGCCACCGACACGCCTGCAATGGACAAGAAGGGGCGGGTGCACACCTTCTGTCACGCTGTTCCCGGTCGTTGGCACGTTATGGGAGTGACGCAGGCCGCGGGCCTTTCTTTCCGATGGCTGCGTGATTTGCTAAGGGCCTCCTCCAGCGCACTCTCCTATGACGACCTCACGCGCGAGGCGAGCGCAGTCCCAGCGGGATCAGGCGGCGTGCTCTGGGCGCCTTATCTCATGGGCGAACGCACACCTCATCTTGATCCGAATGCGCGCGGCACTCTCACCGGCTTGGCCGCGAGCCACACCCGCGGGCACATCACTCGGGCGGTCCTGGAAGGCGTTGCCTTCAGCCTCAAAGACACATTTTCGCTCTTCGAAGAAATGCACGTGCCTGTGACTAACATCCGCCTGGGTGGAGGTGGAGCGCGCTCCGACCTTTGGCGTCAGATCCAGGCTGATGTCTATGCCCATGAAGTCGAGATTCTCCAGGCAGAAGAAGGGGCAGCGTATGGAGCGGCATTGCTGGCCGGCGTTGCCGCAAAGTTTTGGAATTCTGTCGAAGAAGCCTGCGACGCGGTAGTGCAAGTGCAGCAGCGCGTGAAACCTGAACCACATTCGTCCAACGTGCTCGGGAAGCAATACCAGAATTATCGCCAACTGTATCCCGCGCTGAAACCGCTATTCCAGTCCATGAGCTCGGGTTCATGAACTAATGCTTCCTGTTATGTTTAATCATGGTTGAAGTTTTGTGCAGAGGACTCTTATTTGACCTTGATGGCGTCCTGATTGACTCGACTCCGGCGGTGGCTCGTGTCTGGTCACGCTGGGCCATTGAGCACGGATTTGATCCCGAAGATACGGTGCGCCGCGCGCACGGACGTCCCAGCATCACCACCATTCGCGAACTTCTTCCCAACGCCGACCACGAGGCGGAAAACCAGAAGGTAGAACGCGGTGAGATCGAAGACATTGAAGGACTCGTCCCCCTCCCCGGCGCCCGCGAGTTCCTTAATTCTCTCCA
Source organism: Acidobacteriota bacterium (assembly GCA_003224755.1). GTDB lineage: Bacteria > Acidobacteriota > Terriglobia > Terriglobales > Acidobacteriaceae > Gp1-AA145. The sequence continues at coordinate 2,719 of QHZR01000063.1, read as the reverse complement.
TCCTAACCAATGGACGATTGTGACTTCATGTACGCGTCCGCTGGCGGAAACCAGACTGAAAGCTGCGGGTCTGCCGATTCCGCCGCGCTTGCTCACTTCGAATGACGTGAAATTCGGCAAGCCCAATCCAGAGCCTTACCTGAAAGGCGCCGCCATCCTTGGCTTTCCGGCAATGGACTGTGTCGTTTTCGAAGACGCTCCGGCCGGAATTCGCGCTGGAAAAGCAGCCGGAGCCACGGTGATCTCTTTTACTACCACGGCTCCTGATTCCGAACTCGACCAGGCTGGCGCGGATTTTATACTTTCCGGATTCGGAGCGTTATCGCTGGCATCCGCAAACGGGTCACGCGTGATAAGGCTCCATCTAACTCGCTGAAATAGCTGTTCCAACTCGCTGAAATAGCTGTTCCAAAGCTCCCCCTCTTCTTGTAAAAAGTTTGTCAATGGGTCGCCAATCAGAAGATTCTTCACAGACTAGTAGTAATCTTGAACTTAGCTCCAAGCGACGTGCGTCGCGCCGCCGGAGGGGAGGACTTATGCTGCGCGTTGCTGAGACTACGGGTTCAACAATACCTCAAGCTAGTTTGCAGAAATTTCCCCAGCGACTGGGGGCGACCGCCCCAGACCGCATTCTAGTGGTCGAAGATGATCGTGCGGTACAGAAGGCCCTAAAACGTTTGTTTGAAGCCGAAGGCTATAACGTCCAAATCGCTCCGGACGGAACCACGGCCGTGGAACTTTTCCGCGCGGGTCAGCCGGCTGCCGTCGTGCTCGACCTTCGCTTGCCAGGGATCTCCGGGCAGGAAGTTTGCCGCGAATTCAAACAGCGCTCGGCCACCACGCCGATCATCGTCCTGAGCGCAACCAGCGATGTTTCCGACAAGGTATTGCTGCTCGAATTGGGCGCCGACGACTACGTGACCAAGCCCTTCAGCCCGCGCGAACTGCTTGCCCGGGTACGTGCGGCGCTCCGGCGAACTTCACGTCCCTCAACCACTGAAAAATTCGCGTTTGACGATATCTCCATTGACTTCACGAAAATGGAGGTCATCCGTGAAGGCCGGACTATTGCCCTCACCGCGCAAGAGTTCAAGACCTTGAAATTCTTGGTGCACAACGCCGAGCGCGTAATAACTCGTGATGAACTTCTGAACGAGGTCTGGGGATACCACAATTATCCTTCGACACGCACGGTGGATAATCACATCCTCAAGTTACGCCAGAAGTTGGAGAAAGACCCCGCCAATCCCGTACATTTTCGGACGGTGCACGGTGTAGGCTATAAATTCGTAGGCTGAGCCAGCACAGGAGCTGTATGGTCAGAGTCCGATTACGAACCAAATTTCTGTTATCTATGGTTCTGATCTCAGCCGGACTCACTTCCCTGAGTCTGCTGCTGGTTCGCGAGAGCGTGCAATCCCAGGCCCGGCAGGAGATCGTCGAAGGCCTGCGGAATTCAGTGAGCACCTTCCTCAGCTTCCATCGCGAGCAGCAGATCACTCTGAGCCACTCGGCTGACCTACTGGCCGACCTTCCCAACTTACGGGCGTTGATGACCACCAATCATGAGGCCACGATTCAAGATGGTTCGACACCGCTCTGGCATTTAGCAAATAGCGACTTATTTGTGCTCGCGGATCCCAGCGGCAAAGTGGTTGCACTGCATACCAATACTCCCGGATTCACTCGTGAAATGGCGCAGAGCGCGCTGAATTCGTCTCTGGAACGCCAGCAGCGATGGTGGTTTGGCGCGCGGCACTTGTATGCGGTTTTTTTGAAGCCAATCTATTTTGGTCCTGCTTCCGCCGACAAGCTGCTCGGCTTCCTTATCATTGGATATGAAATTGACGATCGGGTCGCCTCTCGCCTTTTATTATGGAGATACCCTGGTCACCAGCACATTGGGTCTTCAGAACCGCAGCGAATTGGAAAAAAACGCTATTTCTCAGATTGAAGACTCGCGGTCCACATCTTTCCAGCTAGGCAACGAACAGTTTCTGGCCACGCGGGTTGAACTCGCCGCAGGGGGGAGCCCCAATGTCAGGCTCCTCGTCCTCAAATCCTATGACGAGGCGACCGCCTATCTGCGCAAGATCAACCGCCTGCTTCTGGCGCTAGGCTTGATTGCAGTGGTGATCGGCAGTGCGTTGGTATTTCTGATTTCACACACCTTTACGCGCCCGCTGGCCAGTTTGCTCTCCGGAGTGTCGGCCCTCGAACGTGGTGATTTCACCTACGCACTCGATACTCGTGGCGGAGATGAAGTGGCACAACTCGCCCGCGCATTCGACCGAATGCGCGAGAGTCTTGCCCGAACGCAGCAAAATCTGTTGGAGTCGGAACGGCTCGCAACCATCGGACGTATGGCGAGCTCAATTTCACATGACCTGCGCCATTCCCTCGCCGCAATTGTCGCCAACGCGGAATTTCTCTGTGAGTCCCATCTCTCCCCCGGACAGCGCGAAGAACTTTATCAGGAAGTTCGAATGGCCGTGGCGAGAATGACCGAATTGATTGACTCCTTACTTGAGTTCTCCCGCACCCGCGGGTCCCTGACGCCAACTTACGGCAGCCTGCAGTCCACCATGAAGAGCTCGTTGAATGCGGTCAAGTCCAACCCTGGATTTCACAATCTCACGGTGAGTATTCACGAAGTAGGCAACGTTGAAGGCTGGTTTGATCACAGGAAACTCGAGCGTGCATTCTTCAATCTCCTTCT
>QHZR01000500.1 GCA_003224755.1 Acidobacteriota bacterium | reverse complement strand
TCATGGAACAAAGGGAACTTCAGACCGGAAAGGTTCGAGGTCAGCGGATATTGAACCCACTTAAGAAAAGCTGAACCGAAAATCAGAAAGCTGCCGAGGATGAGCAGCCAGTAAGCAGCCCAGAAGTTAGCCAAAAACTCCGCCCAAGATTCGAAACGCTTCTTCCATTTTAAGTATAAGGCGATCCAAGCGGCGGCAGCCTGGGCCCGCGCCGGCATAGGCGGCGTTTCGATGCGATTCGGGGTCGTCATGTGTTGCGTTTAAGTTTCTTCGCCCAGGACTCGATAAAGGGATAGACAAAGGCAATGCCTTCTCGCGCATGATGTATTTCCTCTGTCGAAAACGTTTTGAGAGCTAATAGAACAACAGCATAGACAATTATCGAAACGACCGCCGCGGGAATCTGCCAGAGAAGCTGTCCCTTGCCCGCAGCGAAAAGCACAAGTGTCATCGCGAATCCTGCTGCCAGCGGCCGCCAGATGACGTTGCCCAGGTTCGCCGGGAAACCGAGCCGCTTGAGTTGAAATATCCAAATTCCAACGATCGCTGTTTCAGCGCAGACGAATGCCAGGGCAGGTCCAGCAAACCCAAATCTTGGTATGAGCATGACCAGGAGGAGAATGCGCAAAGCTGAGCCTACACAAGTGCTGGCGAGAAAGCGTCTCTGCTCATCGAGCGCTGCGAAAATGTACTGAAACAAAGTCGAGAGGAAAAACGGGACCAGCCCGAGGCCGAGAAGCTGCATCGCGGGGAGTGCGGGCAGAAACTTAGCGCCCAGAGCCAACCCAAGGATCGGTTTCGACCACGCGATAAAAAAAGCGGCCATGGGAATACTGGTAAGCGCAAAAAACTTTACGCTCCACTGGTAAGCCTCCCTGAAGCGTTCCGGCGACAAGTGCGCGGTGCGTGAGTAAAGCGGATAAAGCGGGAGTGCTAGAGTCTGCGGAATCACTCGCAGGGCCATGCTGATTCTATAAGGGCCACTAAATAAGCCGACGGTCGTTAAGTTTGTCATCCACGTAAGGATAAGGATGTCAAGTTGAAGCGCGAGTTGGCGAAGCATGACGCCACCCCCCATCGGCAGCGCGGCGATCATGAGGGATTTCCATAACGATACATCAATACGCAGGGGAATGCGTGCGTAAAGGCGTGAGACTATGATATGATAAAAATTCCACAGAAGCACGTTCGACACAAGATGGGCAGTGACGAAGCCGACCAACCCCATCTTCAACTTTATCGTCACGACAATAAAGCCGAGGAGAAGAAACTTCTGTAGGACGAATCCCAGGTTATTTAGCTCGTTATCTTCGAAGGCGCGCAGAACGGCGCTATAGCCGGCGGAGTGAAAGGTCGCCATCGTTGCCATGGTCATAACAACGGCGGCTATCTTTACATCGGTTCCAAAATGCAGGAATGGAACGATTAGCGCGACCAGAAGAAGCACCGCCAACGATACAACCCAAATGAGCGCCGCCCCGGCACCAACCAGCGGCACGAGTGCTTCGGGATCTTTGGCGATTTCCCGGATCAACATGCGAGGTAAACCAGCATCGGCGACGAGCTGGAAGAACATGGCAAACGCGAGAACGAAGGAATATTTACCGAATTCGACAACGCTGACCATGCGAGCGATAGTCAGGACGGTAGCCAGATAGACCAAACCCCCTATGAGGCTGGCTCCGATTCCGAAAACGGCGTTTTTGACGATCCGCTGCGACTGCTTCATGGAATCCACTTCCACGCGCCACCAGCTGCGTTCTGCAGGCGCGCGTAGTAGCTGAGGCGTCGCGCTTCGATCCCCTCTAGCTCATCTTGCTTGGCGATGAGATGCAGCTCCTTTTCAATCACGGTTAGGGGCTCAGCAATACCCTGCTGCTGCTGAGCTTGGATTACTTGCACATCCCTCTCCGCTTTAGAGACGTCTTCTTGAAGGCCCAGGATGTTGTGAGTTAAGGTGTAGATCGTTTGGTATATCTTGAGAACCTCGTAGTTTACGTCATCGGCTGTTGAAGAAAGCCTGGCTTGTGCAGCCTTATATCTGATCAACTTCGATCGGGTCGTAGCAAGCTGCGCCCCGAAGTCGAAAATGGGCACGCTGACGGCGATCGCGCCCGTAAAGACGCTGGCGCTGTTAGAGACACCACTAAAATCGTCGATATAGTTAGCTGATCCGTCCAGGAAAACTGATGGATACAGCCGGAATCGTTCCAGCCGGTAATCCTGCTTTGCCTGATCGATAATGGCGCGCTGCTTCTCAAGCGACGGATGATGGCTGAGGCAAGCGCCAATCAACTGCTCGGTGGTTGGTGGCGGATCAGGTGGATCAGGGAGCGTGTTGGATAAGGAAAGGTAGGACGAAGACGACAAGCCAAGAGTTTTTGACAGCCCCAGCGACCCTGCCACGGCTTGCTCGCGAAGAAGCTTCGCAAGAGTCTGCGCTGCGCTGAACTGCTCCTTTGCAACTCTGACGTCGATCGGTAACTTCAGCCCCTGCTTTTGCTGTTCCTGGGTGATACCGACTGACTGGTCGGCCAGCTTTACCCTGCGTTCGGCTAACCCCATTCGGTTTCGCGCCGAAACGGTCGCGACAAACTCATCTGTGATGCGGTAGATTACATCCTCACGTGTGAGATTGACAGTCCATGCAAGAGCCTGTTTCTTTGCCTTCTTTTCCGCAATCGCAGGCGCATTGTTCAAACCTAAAATACTTCCATCCTTAAACAGCGGATACGTCAAATGAGCTGCGTATTGCTCGACTCCGGTCCAACCCACCGTTCTCGGGGTTACTGCGACTCCACTGGGACTTACACTTCCCAGGTTAATCACCGAGAATTTTGAGGTCGGACTGCCTTGGAAAAGCT
>QHZR01000499.1 GCA_003224755.1 Acidobacteriota bacterium | reverse complement strand
CAGCAGAGCGACCGCAACGAGACAAATCAGGATTAATTCGGTTTTGTCTACCATAGGTCCGATTGCGTCCGAGCCTCGCCGGAATTAGATCAGGCGTCCAGTTATGGCCAGACAATTTAAACCGGTGCGTTTTTTTGTGGTGATGGGAGCGGCGACGTTCGTCGTGAGTGGCGTGACGGCCTTCTACACTCATCGCGCCGCTCATGGCCGAACGGCAGAAGAGCGGGCGGCTTATGCAATCGGCGAGAAGGCGGGAGAGGAGGCGCCGGCGGGAGCAAAGTTGCCGACGGACGCTGACTTGAACATGATGGCTCAGGGGTATTTCAAGCAGCAGGGGTCCGGCGAACTGCAGAGTCGGGACCTGGCCTTCGAGAACGGTTACACGGACGGGTTCAAGAAGACGCATCACCGGCAGGGACCCGCTCAATGAAATTTTGTTAGGCCACGGGTTAGCACAGGTTCGCACGGAGACGACTGGCTACTGAAGCTTGTAACTGTATTCTGTGTCCATCTGTGGATAAAGATCTGAGCTGGCTGCCATGATGAATCCGCCACCTTTACCCGTTCAGAAACGCTTCCCCTGGATTCTCTATTGGATCGTTCTCGTCCTCATCGTCCTCGTGACGTTTGCGCCGGTGGGATCTGTGGTGGCGTGTGGTTTAATCGCTAACGCACACGGATGCCGCGTGGATGAAGGCTCGGTGCATCCATGCGTGATCAACGGAAAAGATTATGGGCAGCTGCTTTATACTCTTGGTGTGATGGGCTGGCTTATGCTCGTCACGCTGCCAGCCGGAGCATTCGCATTCGTTCTTTGGCTGATCGTTCTTCTTCTTCATCGAGCGAATTGGCGATGGCGCACCACGCCTAATCTCCAGTAGCGTGCCGGCAGTCGCGGGTATCGGAAGATAAAATGCCGAACTGCAAACCGCCGCTATCGATAAAGTGACGCGCGGTCGATACTCCGTCGTTTTTCATTAAATCTTGTTCGCATATTCATTTGCGAACAACGCTGGCTGACCACCTGTGTGCAAGAACAGCACCGTCTCGTCCTTCTTGAAAAATCCTTTTCGGATCAAATCAATCATCCCCGCTGCTGCTCGTCCCGTATAGACTGGGTCCAACAAAAGCCCTTCGTAATTTGCAAATAGATGGATTGCTTCGCGTTCCTGTTCGGTTAACACAGCGTAGCCTGCTGCACAATAATCGACGTTTGCCAACACCTCAGCCGGAGTGAACTCAAACCGCTGCCCCAGCTTTTCACTGGCTGACGATGCCAGCTCTGAGACGTGGTTCTTCAGCCACTCTTCCGATTCATCAACACTAATTCCCAACACTTTGCCTTTATATCCAAACACACGGTGACCCAACACAAGTCCCGCATGTGTCCCAGCTGAGGATGTGGCAAACACGATCCAGTCTGCATGGATGTTTTGCTTCATAAATTCTTTCATAGCGAACGCATATCCCAACGCATCGGTTGGACTCGATCCACCGTACGGAACGAGATAAGGTTTGATTCCATCGAACGAACCAAGCTGAAACCAGCAGCGGCGGCAAGCAGATAACCGAGACGACCCCAGAAATAGAAATGCGCACCGAGGATGGTCAGTAGACTATGATGGCCGGTGACGCGCGCGACAAAAACGAGCGCGGCGAAGAAGGGAAACGTCTCAAGAAAATTGGTCGTAGCTTGGCCGACGCGGTTCGCGACATCGCGCAATGGCGGAGCGTCTCCTTCGCGACTACCCGCTGTCCAGCGATAGGCGCGTTGCCAACTGATCAGATGTGAACTAGCGATTAAATGGACCAGACCAAGAACGACGCTAGCAACGAGAAACCGTAACTCCGTGGTCATGCACGCGGATTACGCCTAACGAGACAAAGCTCAGCCACCCAGCACCTTGAAGTCAAGAGGGTGCATAAAATCGATGGGCATCAACAAGGTGCTGGGTTGGCTGCAGCGCTTGGTTAGGCGACAGGTGTCATCATGGGCGAGATCACCGAATGAAAACGTCAAATACTAGGAACCGGCTTTTTTGCTCACTCCTTTAGAGGCGTCCTCAATCAGTTTTGCAACGGCGTTTGGCTGCGACACATAGATCGCGTGACCACCCGCAACCTCGACGACTGTCGAACCCGCGCGCTTGGCCATGAAATGCTGCGCCGGTGGCGGAATCATCTTGTCCTCGGTCACGATCAAATACCAACTCGGCTTGGTCCTCCATGCCGCCTGACTGATCGTGCCACTGAGTGCATTGACACCCCACGGGACTTGGGAGTCAGCCATGAACGCTGCCTTTTCAGCTTCCACGTCGGCGGCGAATGAGGCGCGGAACTTCGCCTTGTCGAGAAACAGAAATCCATCCTGCGGCGGCAATATCGGCGGCGCGGGCGCGCCAGGCGGAGGGTCTTTGATAAGCGCTGACACGGACTCGCCGTTATCCAAGGCAAAGGCGGTGATATAAACAAGCCCTGCGACCTTTGGATCATTGCCGGCTTCTGTGATTACCGCTCCGCCGTAGGAGTGGCCAACGAGAATCACGGGACCGCCGTGCGTCGCTAGAACGCGCTTGGTTACGGCCACATCATCCGCGAGCGATATC
>QHZR01000508.1 GCA_003224755.1 Acidobacteriota bacterium | reverse complement strand
CGGTCCCTTTTGCCGCCCGAAACAACGACAGAACCAGCCCGTTGTCATCGGAGAGGAAACCCATCGCTTCACTCGGCTCCCCTCCCAGACCCTCCAGCCCAAAATGCTTTTGCAGGAAGCGATGCGTTTCCAGAACATTGGAGACGGTCAGGTTCAGGTGGTTGAGCTTCATGTGCGTCCTCCGGGTGGGCGGGTGATTCGCCGCTCTTATTAAGATTCGCGATCCGATCGAACGGTCGCAGCCTGTTGCGCGGGCGATCGCCGCGTGTACCCTGGCGTGAACTTCCCAAATCGGGAAACAGAACGCCATGAATGTTCATTCATCACAGCCAAAGGGCCTGCGGTTTGAGGAGAATCGGTCCGGGAAGCTGTCGTCAGTCCGAAACGCGGTGGTGCGAAACAGGTTCTGATGGTTGGGCGTGACACGTGAACTGGCCCCGTAGCTCAGCTGGATAGAGCACTAGGTTCGCACCTTAGAGGTCGTGAGTTCGAATCTCACCGGGGCCTTCCCCAAAGTTACTGGCCGTGATCCGTTCCTCCTTGACATTAAGGGGATGCGGCGGGAAACTCGGCATGTAAGGTGCGAACCTAGGCGCTCTGCTTAGGAGATTTTGGGCGGCTGCGAAGCCGCCCTTCGTATTTGCGGTCGCGGCTGATTTCGTGCCGGTTGCGCATGAGTTTCACGGAAAGGACACTATGAAACGCAAGGCAAGCATTTCTCACGCCGAAGCCGTAATTCGTGAACTGCGCAAAAACCCGGAGTTCGCTGCTGAATATGTCCGCGCCGCATTGGAGGAGAACGACGAACCGGGCGTGCTCCTGATCGCCCTGCGCTGCATCGCGGAAGCCCGCGGCGGCATTGCCAAGGTAGCCAAAGCCGCCGGCATCGAGCGCGATGCTCGTGTGGGTCGGACATTCCTGTCCGACGTTTTTTCTTTCTGATAGCTGATAGCCGACGGCTGAGAGCTACCCGCCTTATCGGCTCACGGAAATCCTCGCCATTCCACCCTGGTTGCCGTGGCTAAGGCAGTGGGATTGAAGCTCACGGTCGAAGGGGAACAATAATGGCGGGAATTCACGATCGTATTCGCCGAGGATTTTTCCTGAGTTTGTGAAGCGACTCCCTATCGGGCAGACTCCATTTCTTGCCGCTGTTTTTCTTCTCTGCGGAGATTCTCGAATTGATCGATCTGAACTTCGCCTTCTGGAAAGAGCGCGGTGATTACCAATTGCCCGCCCATGGCGCGAACAAAGTCCTGAAGCGTGCTGATGTACATATCGGTGCGGCGCTCCATCTTTGACACCGCAGCCTGATTCACGCCGAGAATCTTGGCCAGATGCTGCTGCGTCATCTCCCGCGCTCTAATTGTGCGACAGCGTCCCGGGTGTTTAGGAACTTACCCGAGGGGCCCGACGCAGGACCATTAATCTATTCCTTTCGGTATCCTCTCAAGGATCGATCTCCTTCGCATCATGCGATAATCTGGGACTTCTAAATTATGCCTGCAGCATCTGCCACTCCGTCTCTCGATGGTCCGACTCAGGCGAGTCGTGTCAAAGGCTTCGCCGCTTTTTTCAAAAGCTACATGAGCGTTTGGAGTCTTGTTGTCGCTGCCTTACCGATCCCGGTAGGCGCCTTTAAGCTTATTCCGACGTTCGAATCGCAACGCTCTTACCTTTCTGTCTATACGTCTCTTTTCTGCTTTCTCAGCTTGGGCTTCATTTTTTTTGAACGCCACCGGTTGGGCGGTTACCTGTTTGCAAGTACTGGTAAGTGGAAGAGATCCAACCTGTTTATTCGCAACTTTCCAGAGTTCATGTTCAACTTGACGCGAGGTTTCGTCAACTGGCTGCCGCTGGCATGCATTTTGTTGAGCGTCAACGCGGCCTTTCGTTATCAGGCGCTCTTTGACGATGCCTTGCTGGTGGCCCAGGCGCAGGCAACGGCCGAGCAGCAACAAGGAATTCTTCCGAGTGCGTTCGCGGTGGATCTTCGGGGAGCAGATTTTGCGACTCAGGTCAAGATCGCCAACGTAATACTGTTCGAGGACAGAGCCTCGTTGGCTGCGCTTACTGCCGTCGAAAACCGAACCCAGGCGATCATCAGTGAGGCGAAGGACAAGGCCATTCGATATCAAGATTGGAAATGGGGATCTGCTCCCGAGATCGCGGCAGCTTACTCTCGACAATCGATGCTTTCCGCGCCCGAAGGTGCGCGAATAGCGAGTGCAGAAAAATTTGTGGGCGTTGCCGCCAAGGTCCCAACCTTTGATGATGTCCTCAAGACAAAGGCAGTGCCCTTCGGCAACCGCCTAATGCTCTGGTACTTAACTATCTTCGTCGCCGCTGAGACGGCCTTCATCCTTATGGCGCTGAAGGAGTATTTGCAGGACTTGGCGCATATTTCCGATTTGTCGCTGATGGGCCTCGCTATGCCGGAGCATTCTCCGGCAGGCGCGGCAGGCTCGGCGGAGTCTCCCGACCAGCCATAAATAAACTGGGGACAGACGGGACGTCCTCCGTCTTTCAGGTGCAAGAAACTAGGTGAACGTTCCGTCTGTCCCGAGGTTTCCTACGCATCAATTCTTCTCCCCGCCGATGTTCGGAGAGAGGATTTCGATAACGCCACAACGCTACTCGATACTATTACGTCACTACATATCGCGACATGGCTATAGACTCCTGAGTCCGCCATACTGCCGGTGAATACGAAGATGGTCATTGCCCGGCAGCCGGGCCACAAGGAACCCAGAATCGCCGAGCCGATCGGTTGCTAATCTGTATCGTTGGTCGGAGTGGAACCAATCCCGAACCGCCCCGTGGGATGTGATTTGCAGGAAACCATTGCAAATGGCGTGGAAA
>QHZR01000504.1 GCA_003224755.1 Acidobacteriota bacterium | reverse complement strand
GTTGTCAGTGGGGGAACCTTCTACATTTACGACAAGAGTTCATCCACGTCACGTAAGTCTTCGGGCTGGCTTTCTCTCAGAACGATGGAAGACGAAATCAATCATCTTCTGTCCAGAGCCGAGAGCAAGTTTTGCACTCCCAACGGCAGCACATGTACCAGCAAAACCATTGGCCTGCTTGTGCGCAGGCACATCGTCGCAGGTGAGTTTCATTATGTCGGTAAAGAGGCATCCACGCGCTGGGCGGGCGGGCCTGATCTCTCAATGATGACCGAAGCCGGAGTCCTAGAACCGACGGATGACACTTTCCGCGAGTACGAAAGAGTAGTCGATGCGAAATATCTGGAACAAATCCGGGCGGAAGCAAAAGAATTTTCCACTAAGCGCCTTTCTCGCCAGTCCAGACTTGCCGAGTGCGCAATAAGAAGTTTTAAGAACGGAAAAAACACGATTAGGCCTCGTTCTCTCCGAAAGCTGGTAAGGACTATCCATGATCTGCAAAATAAAAATGTGAAGAATTAAAAACAGCGTCATTTGTGGCTCGATTTGACAAGAACACTGGCTGGCCGCAGCCGACCACGGCCAAGGAATCACATACTGCTGAAGTCAGTCCTCCGCAGAATCGGCACGGTTTAGGGGTGTTGGTGAAATATCGCCATCCCGCAATGAAGTCAATGAGTGTAAAGGCCTGTTTTCTTCAATTATCCTTGGAGCCTCGGAGCATGTGTGGCGAGCATCCTAGCATCGCTGACGAACGATGTGACAATCACCGAGCAGCCAGACTGGGAACGATTTGTCCAGACGTCTTAAATCTTTCAGACTACCCACATAGTTCTTGACGCTGGGCTAACGATGGGTTCAAGATTCCGTCGAAAGAATAGAGGAAACCCTCGTCGAAGCGCGATCTCCTATGCGTGAATGTATTCGATTCTTACTTCTTCTCGCATTGTTTGCGTCGTTACCTTTATTTGCGACCGCGGAGTCCTTGGCCCAAAAGGGTTCGGCGTATCCGGAGATCAAGCCCGAAAGCAAGGAATGGTGCTCGCAACTGAAGCAAGCAGCCGTTCGCGCACGCGGACTTGACCCCGGCATGAGGTCATATACGCTGTTGCTGGCGAGCCGGGGTCTGCAAAAGTGCGCCCCCCAAAAAGTACGGGCCACGCTCATAGATGCCTTTATGGCTAGTGTCGCGCTTTCTGACGCGGACGCCGCGAAGACCGGCCTGCAATCTGCTGCGCTTCGAAAATTGCTGCGCTTAGACGAATCAACGGTTGAGCAACTCATGCCTCAAGCAGATCCGGAAGCTCGCGCTGAGATACAAGGGGCGATGGTTGAGCGCGCTGTGGACAGGAGGGATTTTGATCGAGCTTTGTCTTTACTAAACCAGATCCCTTCGGACCACGATTATCCCTATGCTGCCGCGACACAGCTGCTTCTTCGGCTTCCCGCAGGTCACGAGGCAGAAAAGCGCGCCATCTTCGTCAATGCTATGGCGCACGACCGCGAGCATAGCTCCCTCGGCGTCGAGGGGGACGACCTTTCCTTCATGGTGGTGCGATTTTGGCGGCACTTCCCGCCCGAATTGGTGCTAGATGCAATTGACCAGATACTGGATCATTCCAAGACCGATGATACTCAAATCGCCATGAAGGCTTCCTCTGGCCCAATAAACTTTGACAATGTTTATCAGTACCGGCTTTTCGAACTGCTACCGGTATTGAGAGAACTGTATCCATCCAAAGCAGAACAGTTGTCGAATGACCCTCAAGTGCAAGCGCAGCTGGACAAGTACCCGAATGGACTGCAATCGTTGGATCCAACCGTCCGTGACACACCATTGAGAAAAGGCGAAGAACCGGGAATGCAGGGTGTTTCGATGACATCACCCGGCGCGTCTGGGAAGGTACTTCAAGATTGGCACTCTGCCGAAATTTATCAGCGCCAGGCGAACGAGATCCTGAAGCAGGCTGGAGATGATCCACGGCAGGCTATAGCAACAGCAGCAACACTGCCTGTGCAGGCGGGTCACACGGTGCCCAGGTCTGAAACGCTATTAAGAATTGCTCAGGTGGGGTGGAAAAAGAACCCTTCAGCCTCCAAAGAGGCGCTTGAACAGATGGCGGACTCTCTCAAGAAGGTTGATCCCGCAATGTATGGACGGGTCGGGCTTCGAGTTGGGGTCGGGCTTCGAGTTCAGTACTGTTGGTCTGATGGAGTAGAACTCGCGAACAACATGAAAGACACAGATCTCGCCAGGAGTTTGCTGCAGGAGGGCATGGAGCAGGCCGAGCGCTGGAAGGGCGTGGACGGTGATGACAATGATCCGAACCTTGCGCTGAAGGCGTGGTGGCCGTCGGTCGCGCTGTTTTCTGCGCTTCTAAACTCCGCCGCCCACATTTCCCCGCAGACTGCTTTGGAACTAATCCACAAGTTCCAGGATCCAGATCTTGTCACGCTGTTTCAAATTCGACTGGCGAACGATCGTTTGGGCGCTGACGAAGAGAGTCTCCATTAGTTTGCCGTCTGCCGGATCGTGCTAACGCAGCTATTCTGATCAGAACCTAGTCGAAGATTGTCTCGGGGCTGACCTATCGCATGAGTCTCAGGTAAATTGACGTAAAATCGCCATATCACTCACGAAAAATCGCCATATCACTCACGATCCGGTTCTGAGCGCAAACGCCTGATTACAACACTCATTCCGTCGTGACTGGTACTGCGACATCGCCCTTGCCGTTCAGCCCCTGTCCACTTCTTTTACGGTCGAGCCAAAGAAGGATAGCTGAGGGAATTGACATTCCAATGGGCAATCCGACGAAACAAAGAAAGCGGATCGTAAGAGGGACGTGCCTCAGTTCGGAACGGACTATCCCAAACAACGTGAATCCGAGGAATAGCGCGGCCGCTGCGATCAGTACGATTTTTGCGCTCTTCGCATGGACGATGAATGCCAGCATAGCGATGATTGCTCCGCCCACCAAATGTCTTACCAAGTACAACGCAGTGAGGGTCGTGGAGGATTGCAGATGACCGACATAGGAATACCAGAACAGATCCAATACGACACCAGACATGAGCAGGAGAGCCGCCAGACCTGTTGCTATCTGTGCCCGAGTTCGACGACTCTGTCCAGGCTTCAGGAAGGCGACTCCGAAAAACAAGCTGGCTAGAAATTTCAAAGGAAGAACGATCTTGCTTATCGCGGGCACGTGCGCTTTGTTCCAACCAATGGCCCGCCGGGCTTTCTCGTCACCTTGGGCGGCGGCTTCGTGGAATAGCCGACTGGCTTCGGCTCGGTCCTGCGGCACCCCTTTGCCGTCGTAATACATTAGCCCAAGATCGTATTGACCTCTCGAATCACCCTGATCGGCAGCTTTGCGGAACCACCGGACAGCTTCGCCGTAGTCCTTGGCGACCCCATTGCCCTGATAGTAAGCGACGCCTAAGCTATCCTGAGCCCACGCGTAGCCGTGATCAGCGGCTTCGCGATACCAACGGACGGCTTCTATGTAATCCTGCGCCACTCCGTAGCTGTGGTAATAGAGATAGCCGATGGCATATTCGGCTTCAGTGTTGCCCTGTGCGGCGGCCTTGCGATACCAGTCAAGGGCCTCATGATAATTCTGCGGGACTCCCTTGCCGTGGTAATACATCGAACCCAGCTTGAACTGAGATTTCGCATCTCCGCGTTCGGCCCCGACACGGCAGGCGGTCACCTCATTGGCAAGCTGCCGAGCGGTAAGCGCAGCATGGACAAAGTGCCAGATGATTGCGCTTCCGCAGATCAGAGCTACGCAGCCAAGGACAACGACTTTCCAGCGTAGCCTCATCGAGCACCTCCAGACAGAATGCAAGTTTCTAGCTCGGATGTGGTCGAGGTTGGGGAGTTGCTGCAGCCACGTCTGCAAAAAGTCATCCTGGTCAAACTGGACTATTTCGATAGGCTCGCTTCGGTCCTTCACGCAAATTACGCGACGCGACACACGATGCGAGGCAGGTCCAGTGGAGATGGTTCGAAACCCCTCGATCTCGCTCAAGGGAAAGACCTCTTCCCGAAAGACGATACGAAAGCGAATTTGCGAACCCTCGATGATGAGGCGAGAACGCACTACCGTGGCCACCATAAAAAAACCGCAGAACATTAGAAGCGCCCCAACGGCCACCCGCCCGAAAACCATCGGATTATCCATACCAACAGCATTGCGAGTCGCAAGAGGGATTGATGCGAGGATCAAAAGCGCTGCAAGGAGTAGGTAAAAGCCACTTCTTGAGACCTTCATTCGATATTCATGGGTAGGGGACGGTGCTGGTGACGAATTCATTGTGGATCCAGGTGTTGCCGCCTTTTTTTTACCACAGTACGTGACTGTCTGCTCCTTGTTTTCACGTCCTATTCTCGCGGGTAGGACTGTCCGCAGCAGCGCAACGAGCTTTCGCTTTTTCTTCACGGGCGCTATAAGGGTGTCCAGTTCCCTCCTCCCGCTGGAAGTTTGACGGGGTTAGAACATAACGGGATGGAATATGCACCCCTCGGGCCGGTGCGATTGTTATTCGCTTGCCGCAGAATCAGAAAGGGCCAGCTTTTTCCCTACGCTTGCCTGGCTCACCTGAAATCAGCCTTGAATTCGAAACAGGTGAGCAGTGGACACTGTGCCCTTTGGGCTCTACAGTGTTGAGGAATGGAATTTTGCTGTCCCAAGTGCGTCCGGGTGGAAGAAATAATTCTGGACCGGAAGCCCATTTGTCTCGTCTGTCACGAACAGATGGTTCCCGCTTCCGATTATTCAGAACTATGGATGAGCCCGTACGTGGCAGTCACGCGCATGATAACTGTCCGGGAAACGTATGGCCGCGGACGCGCACGTAACGATCGCCGGTTTAAGAAGGAGCGCGAAGGTTGGGTGACAGGAATATTCGCGCTTGCGATAGAGAAGCTAAGCGGCAAAGAATGGTGGGTGGAGATCGAGACCGCAGATTGCACCCCGGATACCAGATTGCGGCAAATAGATCAGAGCTCCGGGCAAAATGTCATCCAGACCATGGATATCGAAGTTGTCGACTGGGAGGAAAATGTTGACGACATCATGGAGGTTATCGAAAAGAAGTGCAAGCGAGCTTATCCCAGCAACTATTCTCTGCTGGTTTATGCACGCCACAGTGGAAAATTACTGGACTTTGACTTA
>QHZR01000503.1 GCA_003224755.1 Acidobacteriota bacterium | reverse complement strand
AACGGATATCCTGGAGTTCAGGCTTATTGGCGTTCACGCTCGCATTGGTACAGTGAGGAGTTCGCGAAGTACATTAATCAGCTACAGCAGACAGCCAAGCCTCCGAGGTTGTATCGCGAACCAATAGGGGATGAGTGATCTAACCAAATCGATGAAGCCAACGGCCCCATTTGGAAATACGTCCAGCGAGGTTGCCGCAGCACCCTGCGATGGCTTATCTCCGTCTCGTTAGGCGTAAGCTTGCCGTGACCAAAAGACTAAACCGCCAGGAAATCAAATGACCGAAACACAAGTTATCGTCGACGTACTTTGGCTTGTTTGTGTCATCGTCTGCATCCTGAAGTGGAAAACATGGACTGCTATTTTCGGCGTTATCGGACTAATTCTTGGGAATATCCCGACAACGGCACATTTACATTTCCTGATCATGGGTCCGGCCACATCTGTGGCACTCGCAGTGGTTGCGATAAGACTCGCCAAGCCGGTCTCTTGGTGGGCGAAGTGGTTCTATTGGGGACCGATGGACAACGATCGCAGGCTTCTCGGCCCCAGCCCAAAATTGGCGAGGGCGCTCGCTCGATTCCCAGAGCAAGCGACCGATTTTGAGAAGCCGGAAATCTGATTAGTTACGCGTTTACGAGATGGATGAGTTTCCGAAGCTACTCGCGACCGGGTTGATCAGTCTGATCATTGGTATCGTCCTCCGAGGCATCGCGGACCGCCGTGCGCTCGTCCACAGCGTAGCCGACCGTTACCTTGACACCGCTCGCACCAATTCGCAGCTGCAGGAAGATCAGTATTTGCGCATAGCCGCTCTCCAGAGCGCGGGCGCAGCAGAGCTTCGTCCGTGGGAGTTCTCGCGCCTGCGTCGGCGTATCGTCGCACGTGCGTTTCGCGACCCCGGCGAGGATCTGCAGCTTTTTTCTGATCGGCGCCGGCGCGTCCGAAAGCTACTTCGCTGGGCCGCCAAGGAGAGCATCATTATAGATGAGGGAGCGACGCTTCTTCGTATTGCCGCGGAGGAGCTTGACGCGCAGGCAACTTCGAACGAAAACGCCTAACCAGTCAGTGGAGCTAACCGCCACCCGCCGTACGTTGATATTTTCAGATGACTAGAACCTCTTCACTGCGAGCCCCGCTCGACCTCGGTGGCGGTAGCTCACTTCTGTCTCGTTAGGTCACCAGAGAGCCGGTATATGTGACGCGATTTCATATGTTTTCGCTCGATGGCAGCGAGCATTAAAATCTAGCACCAAGCTATGCCTCAAATCCTATTCCTACCTGACGGGCGATCCGTTGAGGCTTCCATATCAGAGAGTATCCTCTCCGCATCCTTACGAGCAGGGATTCCTCATACAAATGAATGCCGCGGAAACGCGCGGTGTTCGACATGCCGTGTACTCGTCCTTAACGGTCTGGAGTTCTGTTGTCCGCGCAATGAGAAAGAACAGGCGCTTGCGGCGCAGCTACATTTCCCCGAAAGAGTTCGTCTAGCGTGCCAGACCACCGTCCTGGGGAACGTGGCGGTGCGACGACTCATCCTAGACGCGAATGACGCCGGATTAACGGACCAAACGAAGGACACAACAACCCACGGATCGCTCGGTGAAGAGCGGCAGATCGCCATTCTCTTCGTCGATATACGGAATTCAACAAAGTTTGCCGATTCCGTTCCTCCGTTCGATGTGATCCACGTTCTCAGGCGCTTCTATCACCATATGGATAACGCTGTCATTGATCACGGCGGCCATGTAGCCTGTTACACCGGCGACGGATTACTGGCGCTTTTTGGCGTTGAGGCATCAAAATCTGCGTGCCTCCAGGCCGTTCTCGCTGGTCTTGATATGCTCCGATGCGTGAAACAGGATCTACAGCCTTATGTCAAGCGATTGTTCCACCGCGCTTTTAGAATTGGGATCGGTTTACACTTTGGCCAAGCGGTCGTTGGCACTGTGGGAGGTGGCCTGCAAGAGCGAGTCACTGCTATTGGAGACGCGGTAAACATTGCGAGCCGGGT
Organism: Acidobacteriota bacterium; assembly: GCA_003224755.1. GTDB lineage: Bacteria > Acidobacteriota > Terriglobia > Terriglobales > Acidobacteriaceae > Gp1-AA145. The sequence continues at coordinate 850 of QHZR01000503.1, read as the reverse complement.
TGAGCGAGCGAATAAGAAAGCCAAGACAGAGTTTCTGGTAACAGAGGCTGCACTCCGTGAAGTTCGGGATCAGGTGCATGTTGGAAAATCTATCGACGTAAACCTTTCAGGTAAGACTGGCACATACACCCTTCATGAGATTGTCGGCATTCGAAATGGTGCGCTGCAGACGGCGGGATGAGGTACACGCTTGTGATGAAGCCGCGTCAAGACCTAACCATTCGATGAAGCCAACGGCCCCATTGCGAAATAAGATCAGAGTGCTTGCCACCACACCCTGCCGTGGCTTATCCCTTTCTCGTTAGACCTCGTATGCCTCTCATTAAAAGGCACGGAGTTAGACGCGCTTTTGCCGTCGTTCTTCCGTTTGCACTGTGCATTATCATCGGCATGGTGCTGGGTATCCACGGCGGACTACATAACGAAGCTGCCATGCAGTACCGCTTTACTGACGTGTCCGCGATGAACCGCATACACAAAGCAATTCGCTTATATGGCGCTTCAGTTTTCCTGACTGTCCTGAGCGCATCGGCGTTGACCACTGTCGCGCTTTTCGTAAGCAGAATGTTTCCAGCGTCTCACAAGAAGGCTTTACATTTATTGCGCAAGCGGTCTAACCAAGCGCTGCAGCCAACCGCTGACCGGCGCACGAAAAGATTAAAGGATGAATTATGAAGGATGAAGTGAAAGCAAAGCTCGCCGTCGCCAGCGGTGGCTCAGCTCCTTCTCGTTAGGCGGCTTCGCCACGTTTTATGCTTAAAGTCAACACCGCAAGAATCGCTGAGTTCACCTGGTCATCGCCGGAAGGCGAGATCATTGGCGCGGGCAAAGAGATTTCAGAGGAGCTGGG
>QHZR01000502.1 GCA_003224755.1 Acidobacteriota bacterium | reverse complement strand
CATGGCGATAGGCATTACCAACGCCGATCACCAGGAGCTTGGAATCTTCACTCGGGTTTAATTTTTCGTTCAGTTCCGCTTCCTCGGGCTGTGCGGTCGGGTTTTTTTGTGTCACTTCCCTTCAACATCCGAATCAGATCGCCCAGATTCCATAAAGTGTTGCAACCTACACCACTACAATGACAACCGCTGCATCTTCTGCGGGGCTAACGGAGGATTCGCATCATGAGAGTACCTCGCGCCCCCGAGACGGACTTTCCCCACGGATGAACATGCCAACGATGTCGTCCATCGACAGACGATTTTATTGGCCCGGGACGCGGACACCGCCGCCCGCCAGCTATATGCCGACAGAGTGAACTTTGTTTCTTCTGGCGTGGTCGCGAACCAAAAGACACAGCTGGGGTTCAATAAAGCATTCCTCGTGCGTGATCCCGATGTTCACACGATCGCAATCGAGGATAGATAGGGGAAGGTCGATGAAAGGAATCATTTATCACGCGTTGAGTGGGCGGCTGCCGCTGGAACTCGATTACCGCGATCCGGCTATGCCTAGCGACAAGGGCGGAAATCGAAAGGAGTGCGCCGGAGCAGAGCCGGTGCAACACAGCGATGCGAAGGCACAGATCGCGGATGCGTTTGCATGATTTAGCCGCTGTGGCAACGATTTGTCGCGCAGGCGCGCTTCTCCGCAGTCTGTTGGAGGCGTGCCCGGCGTAAATTGAACGTTGCGGGATTCACATTTTTCAGAACAGCGTAAGTTGTTCCTCTCCTTCCGGCCGCGTATGGGTGCGTTGGCTGTGCCTGCCGCCGATCCCATGCTTCTGCCGCAAACGAGCCATCAATTGTGAAATCCTCTTGTGATATGCCCGAGGCAGGAAGGCATGGTTGTTGAATCGCTCGCGATAGCTTGCCACCAGCTGTGGGAATTGCTTTTCCAGGAAGGGAAGAAACACGGCGGCGGAACAAGGTTTCAGGAAGAGCGGATTGGCATAAATGTACTTGGCTCCCGCTTCAGCAGTAGCCTTCACCAGCGCCTCCAGATCATGTGGTGAATCGGTGATAGCAGGAAGCACCGGTGCGCAGATCACGCCCGCATTCACTCCTGACTCATTTAGTTTTCGCACCGTATTAAGCAACAAGTCTGGTCGCGGCGCCCGCGGTTCCAGAATTCGCGCCAACTCCGAGTTCAGCGTAGTGACGGTCAAGTTCACGAAGAGCTGATTGTGTTCCGCGACTTTTTGCAGGAGATTGATATCCCGCAAGATGAGATTTGATTTTGTGACGATTCCGAGCTCCAAGCCGCGATGCCGAGCCAACTCTTCGAGAATTGCTCGTGTGACTTCATAGCGACGCTCGGCAGGCTGATACGGATCCGTCGCAGTACCGATGGCAATTTCCTCGCCCGGTTTTACATGACGAAGTTCCTGCCGTAGCAAATCGGCGGCGTGTTCTTTGACGTAAATCTTCTGCTCGAAATCTACGCCCTGGCGCATTTCCATAAATTCGTGGGTGTAGCGAGCATAACAATACTTGCAAGCGAACTCGCAGCCGCGATAAGGATTGATCGTCCAAGTGAAAGGCATGCGCGCGCTGGTGCAGCGATTGAGCAGGGAGCGCACCGGAAGGGTGAAGTACTCGACATCGTGCGCTTGACGGAGCGATTCGCCCTGGGCAGCGAGGCGTGCGATACCGACCAGCGGGGTGCCTTCGGACGAGGGGATGAGGGGAAGGGAGGCCATGATGGCTTTCGCCTTTTGTTCACCATCATAAGGCCGCATTGAAAACCGTGTCAAGCAGCAAAAGACCGAGGGCAGACCTGATCTTGTCCTGATTAGGGCTTCATTAGCAGTACGTTCACAGCTTTCACAATCACCTGGACCTTGTCGCCCTTTCTCAAACCAAGCTCTTCAAGGGACTCCAACGTCATAACGGATGCCATCCGTGACTTGGCTGGAACGTCCAACTTGACCAGGCACATCAGTTTGCCCTTCTTGATTTCCCGGACTTCGCCGATGATCTGGTTCCGTGCGCCGACTTTCATTGTGGTTCCTCCGAACAAATCGAAACAATCTAAGTGCTTTGCCGGACCCGCACGCGCGGTTCTACTTGCTGGTCTGGCCCTCCGCGGATTTTTCGCGCGGCGGCGGGGGGATCGTGATGTCCACGGGCGTTACCTGGCCCAGCGACGCCAAGGGTTTATCGAACCCGGAAGTGTTTCCCACCACTAGCACGGCCAACTGGTCTTTGTGGAGGTACTTGGCCGCGACGCGCGCAACATCCGCGGTGCTGACCTTTTCAATACCCGCGCGATAGCGTTCCAGAAAATCCGGCGGATATCCGTAGAACTCGTACGCCATGCGTTCCCGCAAGACCTTCTCCGGCGTATCGAAATTGAAGATGAACGAGTTCAGGATGGAGTCTCTGGCGCGCTTGATCTCGTCTTCCGTAATGGGGCGCTTCGTCAGATCGTCAATCTCCTGATAAATTGCCTGGATTGATTCGACCGTGGTCTGGCTTTTGGTGCCGACCGACATCCTCAGGACTCCAGGATGATCGAATGCACTGCCAATGCCACCGCCGACTGCATACGCCAGTCCCTTGGCGGAGCGAATATCACTGAAGAGGCGTGATGAAAATCCTCCGCCGAATGCCTCGTTGAAGACTTCAATTGCATAGTAATCGGGATTTTTGCGGGTGGTGCCGATTTGAACCATGCGAATCGCGCTCTGGTTCACATCTTTCTTCTCGACCAGGTAATAACCCGGTTTTGCCGTTTGGAACGGGATCTCGGGTTCATGCCAAACCGGGCCTTTGCGCCAGGAACCA
>QHZR01000501.1 GCA_003224755.1 Acidobacteriota bacterium | reverse complement strand
ATGACCACCACCGGCGCTCCGTTCGGAAAAGTTTTTGCCAAACTCGATCTTGAACGCGGATCTTCTTGGACAGCAACACTAAGCCATGAGTTACTCGAGATGCTCGCTGATCCCTGGATCAACTGGTGCGCCATGGGGAGCGACAGCCGAATCTACGCGCTCGAAGTCTGCGATGCAGTGGAGGACGACCGCCTCGGCTACAAGATTGACGGAGTGCTGGTCTCAGACTTCATCACTCCAGCCTGGTTCGAGCCTACTGACGCCGACCGCCTAGATTTCAAGCGGCATCTCTCGAAGCAACTGGAACTCGCGCGCGGAGGCTACATTTCAATCTTCGATCCGTCGAATGGCTGGACACAGATCACGGCGAAAGGTGAGGGAGGCCCACGCATGGCGCCCGGCAGCCGGCGGCAGAGAAGAAAATTGATCCGCCCAGCTTGGCGAACGAGTCTACGCTAGAACCAGTCTCATAAGAGTTATGCGGGAGGGCACGACTTCAGACGTGCCAATAAGATTGCAATAGGGACTCGGCTTTAGCCCCTGAGGTTCCGAAGCACATCACACGAAAGTACTGTAGCTCCAGATCACGATGCCGCCGTCTTCACCGGAAACTTTTGCCGAACGAACTTCATGGCTTGCTTCTTTGACTGCACCCCGCCTTCGAGTTGAGCGTCTTCGACAGCGGTAAGGATTTCCTTGAACACCGGCCCCGGCGCATAACCCGCCGCAATGAGATCGTTCCCGCTCAACAATGGTTCAGGATGAATTGCACTCGCCGGCATTTCGGCCCTTTTCTCGCGAGTGAAATCGTAAAGGCGCAAACTGCGGTGACTTCCCTCACAGTCGAGCCGATGCAGTTCCAGGTGCTCATCGAAACGGGGCAGGCGAATAAATCTCTTGAAAGTCGAAGGCTTCATGCGTTCAACGTCGCCAAAGCGCATGTGGTTCTCGACGAGCGACAGAATTTGTTTGATTTCCTCATTCGAGAAACGCAACCTCTGGCAAATCGCCTCGGCCATTTTTGTGCCCACTTTCGCATGCTCATCGAAGCGGATTCGGTCCGGCGCGCGTCGAAATGTCGGCGGCTTGCCCACATCGTGCAGCAGCGCTCCCCAAGCCAGTGTTATAGGACACGGACGCGGCAAGTTTTCCAGCAGCAACAGCGTGTGAACGAAAACGTCCCCCTCGGGATGAAACTCCGGAGGCTGCTCAATTCCCTTCATCGAGAAAATTTCCGGGAGGACCTCGCGCAGCAATCCGGTTTCATCCAGCAACTCAAACGCCTGCCGCGCATGCCCTTCAACCAACATGCGAGTCAGCTCATCGCGCACCCGCTCGCGAGAAACTTGATGAATTTGGGCAGCTAATGCTCGAATTGCCGCGAACGTCGCAGGCTCGATGGTGTATTCGAATCGTGCAGCGAATCGCACTGCCCGCAGCATGCGCAGCTTGTCTTCGGCGAATCGCAACTGAGGATCGCCAATTGCTCGAATAGTTTTTGTTTCGAGATCTTTTTGCCCGCCGACGAAGTCCAAAACCTGATCCGTAAGAGGATCCAGCAACAGCCCGTTGATCGTGAAGTCGCGACGCTGCACATCTTGCTTAGGATCGCGGCTGAACCGAACCTCGTCAGGATGCCGCCCGTCGCTGTAACCCACATCTGAGCGGAACGTGGCAACCTCAATGCAAAACTTGTGCTGATGACCACTGATCGCGCGTTCTTCGAGCGGCCGACCCGCTTCCTGCCCTTCCGCAGCCGCAATCGCCGCACGCTCACTTTCCGGAAGCGGCACTAGCACTACGCCGAACTGTGCTCCCACCGCATAAGTCTCCGGAAAAATGCGCATGACTTCATTCGGTGTTGCCTCAGTAGAGATGTCATAATCGGCAGGCTCGCGCTTCAGCAGTAAATCGCGCACACATCCGCCCACGAGATAAGCTTGATGACCTTTGTCGCGAAGCGTGCGAACAACCGAAATGGCGAAACCCTTCGACATCGTAGTAATTCTGAACTTTGGTTTCGGGCTTTGGCCCCGGCTTCAGCTTCTGGACTTTCGCCCCCTATCCCGGCGACTGAGATCTGGGCTGCGGGCCTTGGCATCCATCAGCTCTCCAGTCGTGGCTGACAGTTAGTTAGTCTCGCGCCAACTGCGGGAATGATCTCCTCAAATCCAGCGGCGGCGACATTTAGTTAGCTCAGCCCCTAATCACTGGGTAAGACGCGGGAATGATCTCCACAAATCCAGCCGCCAGCGGCGGCGACATTTAATTAGCCCAGCGCGTAAGCGCTGGGTAAGACGGAGAATGACCGAGTCCCGCAGGCACGGCACCAGTCCAACCCACATTCTTATGATACAG
>QHZR01000498.1:2973-3266 GCA_003224755.1 Acidobacteriota bacterium | reverse complement strand
GGTGACCGTGGCGAGCAATACAAGACTGTGGTATTCGGGATCGCAGAACGCAAGGGCCGCATCATTGCGAAAACGGTAGAGAACGCCAGCGGAGCAACGTTATTGCCTACAGTTCGTGAATATGTGATGCCCAAAAGCACCGTTTTCACGGATGAACTTCCGTCGTATCACGGGATTCCCCACATGAAAGATCAGGGTTACGTGCAGGGCCGAATCAACCATAGCGAGAAGTGTTATGTTATGTGCTGCATTCACACCAATAGCTTGGAAGGCTGTTGGAGCTTGGTGAAGCG
>QHZR01000498.1:0-2934 GCA_003224755.1 Acidobacteriota bacterium | reverse complement strand
GCTTTTTGAAGCAAGTCGAAAAACGGGATGCAGTGATACGGCGGGAGCCGATTCCTGTTGAGCCATTCTGACTTGGATTTGGTCGTTTCGGGCGAACTCGCCACAGGAACGAGTTTGTGCTGATGCCGACCTCCCGCTAGAGTATCATTCCAGATTCATGATGACGGACAGCGAAATCCGCTCCGCGATTGAGAAGCGGGAGATCGTTCTTGACCCGCCAGATTTCGCGAGAATCGAGCCAGCGAGTTACGACGCACGTGTCGGAAACTGGGCGTTTGCCAGCTCTTCCAAGGACCGGGTCAACCTGAAGGAAAAGGGCCTTCTCATCATCGAGCCGGGGGAATTCGCTGTCTTAGAATCCCGTGAGCGTATCGAACTGAATAACAAAACGGCTGCCCAACTTGGCCTTCGTTCTGAATATGCGCGACGGGGTTTGCTCATGCTTTCCGGTCCTCAAATTGATCCGGGATTCATCGGTATTCTTGTCGTGCGCGTGGTGAATCTAGCTCCGAAACCTATAGCACTGCCATATGAAGCCCCGTTTCTAACGCTTCAGTTTTTCCGTTTGAGCCACGATGTGGATAAACCATATTGCGGCCCACAACAAGGCCAAGGCGGAATAAGCGCCCAGGATATCCAGGAGTTAGTAGACACTGAGGGCCTAACCCTAGGCCAAGTGATGAAGACATTGAGTGCCTTGGCACAGGATGTTGCCGAACTCCGAGGTAGTGTTAGTAGGCTTGCATGGTCAATCCCGGCCATCGTTGCTATTGGCATGGGGGTTGTCGGAGCAGTAGTGATGCTGAAAAAATAGCGACGCTTTATTTTTTCTTCGGCTCGATTTTGCGGCTGGCCTTCTTCAGCGCAGTTTCAAAATCCGTTTGTGTAAACACGTGTTCCGGTTTTTGTTTTCGCAACTTCGAGTCAGGCGTTGGGAGATTTTCCTTGGCGATTTCTTCATCCGTTTTCTTGCGCATATCCACTAACTCCGGGTGATTCAAAATTTCCATGATTTTGTGTGCGGGCACCACGATTGAGATACCCATATTAGTGGTTTCGCCCTGAATGAGACTACTGAATCCTTTTGGTAAATCCCAATGTCCGTGCATCAGTCCAAGCAAAAATATTGCTCCAGTCGCAGCAAAAGCCAATGGGGTTTTCCCATCTGGACCGGGAACTTGAACGTTGACGGTTTGGCGCACATACACTGGCGAACCGCTCAATCCTCCAATGGATCTCCCTTCGGCGAGGTAGGCTTCCATTGGATCGAAGTCTTTGACAGGTACGCGCTCACTCGGAACCATTGCTAAATTGCCAATGCGGGCGATTGGGAAGTGTCGTTCCCTTCCAGAGAAGCCAGTAAACAAGCCGATGACGGCGATTTCATCACCAATGCCGATTCCGTATTTTTGCATGCTTTCTGGTGTAACAACCATTTCAGGAAAACGAACCCAATCCACATCAAGGTTCTCAAAACCAGATGGCGCGAAAGGAGTGACCGCAGCATCAACTGCATTCGGCTCTGTCGGGTGGTAATACCATTTGACGGGGTCGGAACCTTCCGTCTCAAGAATGACTTTCTTCCCATGCTTGGTATTCACACCGAACACATATGGTCCATGTTCTACGGCTTCGGCCACATGCTTTGCCGTTACGGTGTAGAGGAAGGCATTTTCATGCGCTCCCTTGATAGCAACAAGGAATCCAGTTCCCCCAAATCTTATTTCCGCTTCATCGTGCGCTATGAAGCAGACCGTGTTCAGAACTTGATTGGGCAGTCTCATGTTGATATCTGAGGGCGGTCTAAGCCACCATCGGGGATACCCGCCCAAACGTAGATCAATAGGATGCGCGTATTTGTTACCTACTGTCAAGGGATAATTACCTAGGATAAACACCTTTGCCTTTCTTTCGCCTCGCAAAACGTGCTATAAGTTGGAGAGCATCCGCCACAAGAAAAGCGAGACTTTTAATCCGTATCGGCTCCGCTGGAATATGCCAGACCTACACGTAGAGTGGCTCGAATATGAGCTGACATCCAATTGTGAGTTTTCTGATCCGCCGCCGCTCGACTGGGATACGCCTTTGTTCGCGGCAACTCTTGATCGCGGCATTTTGCGTCTGAACCTGAAGGATCATTTCGCAACAGAGGATGCCGCCCGACTCGTTGTCGAACCATTTTTGAAAGATTGGGAATTCCATATTGCGCTCAGGTTCGGCCAGCGGGGGATCGGATTCGCGTTCAAGAATTCACGCACTGTGGACCGCGATCCTCCGCAGCCCGGCGTCGCTATGATTATCGGCGCTGGTGCATCTATCCTGTGTGCCGCCTCGATCACGGCTGTGGGCACCGTGACGCTAAAGAGCTACCCTCCCCCGCCGAGCAACTTCAGAGCTACCCCTGATGTCATTGATTTGTGGACGCAGTTCGAGCAGTATCAGAAGCAGCGCGAACAGCTTGCCAAAATGTGTTATGCCTGCCTAAGTTTGCTTGAGGATGCACACGGCGGAAGAAGGGCTGTCAGCAAAGCTCTCTCTGTCGATTTTGAGGTGCTGGACAGGCTAGGTGAACTAAGCACAAATCGCGGCAAGCGCTCGAATGCCCGAAAGGTGACACGAGACCTGAGACCGATGACCGGGAAGGAGTCGCGCTGGCTTGAGGCAATCATCCCGGAATTGATCCTTCGTACCGGGCAGATTGCCGCAGGCTATTCCCCTGCCTGGCTCACAATGAAGCAGCTACCGCCGCTCTGATGCGTTACGCACTTCTGCGCTCTCGCCTTTTTCCACGATCCGCTGATTCGGGCTTCGAGTGCTGCGCTTGATGGAATAAAAGCAGGACCGGCAGAAAATCGAGCGGCATCCGGCACACGTTTCCGTGTGCGATTCACACAATTCACTTCCACAGTCAGAGCATTGCGTGCTGGCCGTTCT
>QHZR01000497.1 GCA_003224755.1 Acidobacteriota bacterium | reverse complement strand
AACCGCCGACGCCAGCCTTTTCAGTATTTTTAACAACTTAAGTGACTTCAGGTGGCCGCCTAAGTACTTGAGAAGTCGTGAGAGACGCGAGAATCGTGGGTGGAAATCGTGGGTTCAAACACGGTGCTTCGCGCCGCTCTGCAACTTCGTTTCTGTTCGTCATTTTTTTTTCTTTCGCGGTTAAGCTTTGAAAAACTGCCGGGCGCTGTAAGCGCCCGGCAGTTCATAGTCCGAGGCCGCTCAGGCGATATTTTTGTTCGCCTGCGCCCTTTCGCCCAGGAAGCTCAACAGTTGCGCGTTGACTTCCTCCGCATGCGTCCAGGTGATGCAGTGCGGCCCGCCTTTCACGATTACTAGCCGAGCGCCAGCGATAAGCTTTGCCGTTCGCTGTCCCGCTGCCACGATCGGAACAATGCGATCGTCGTCACCGTGAATAACCAACGTCGGCACATCCACGCGAGCAAGATCTTCCCGGAAGTCTTCATGCCAACTAGGTACGCAAGCCAAGCTGGCGGTTGCGGATGCGCCAGCTGCGATGTTCGAGTTCGCGCGCACAACGGCCTCACTCACCCGCTTACCTAAATAAAGGTCGGCGTTGTAGAGGTTCTTAAAGAAGTCGTCGAAGAAGGCGTACCGGTCTGCAATGATTGCTGACTGGATACTCTCGAAGACGCTAGCGTCGACACCTTCAGGATTGTCGTCGGTCTTCAGCAAGAACGGAGGCACGCCGCCGATGATTACAGCCTTGTTCGCTCCCTTCGATCCATACCTCCCGAAGTAGCGCGCAATCTCGCCACCGCCCATTGAGAATCCGATCAGCGTGAAGTCCTGCAACTTCAAGTGCGAAATTAGTGTATGAAGATCTTCGGCGAAGGTGTCGTAGTTGTAGCCTTCAGTAGGTTGGCTAGATTTGCCAAAGCCTCTGCGGTCGTAGGTGATGACGCGATATCCCGCCTTTAGCAACCCAGGAACCTGCTTCTCCCACGAAGCGCCGCTCAGCGGATATCCGTGGATCAAAACCACCGGTTTCCCCGAACCGTGGTCTTCGTAATAAAGATCGACATTGCCCGAGTTCTCTTTTCCGACTGTAACGTATGGCATAAGCTCTCCTTTTTACTTCGTGCTGAATTTTTGCTGTGTTCGCCCGACTATTTTTGGTGTGTTTGTAAGGTAGCCGTCGCGCCCACACTTTCTGGTTCACTCCAATGGAAGTGCGTGCGCGTCAGCAAGAGATAACTGACAGCCAGGACCATCAAGATGAGAGCATCGACAAAGAACCACCCGTATCCCAACACGAAAATGTGACTGAGAATTACTGGAGTCATCCACACAACAGTCAATCTCGCTCCCAATCTGGCTGTTTTTGGAATCAGGAGCAGAACGGCCACCACTGTCTCGAAGGCTCCTGACCCTAGCCGGAGTACCGGCTGAGATACCAACCCGTGGACCGCTTGCGACATCTGCGTGAACACGTTCACCGAACCTGGCACCGCTGCAAACTTGAGAAAGATGGCGGCATACAGAAGGTTCACCGACACCAACACGCGAATTACCAGTAGTGCGAGTCTTTTGACCATAAAATCTTGCCTCCTTAGAAGCGAACTACAGACCCAAGTCACCTAATCCTGGGTGGTCATCGGGACGACGCCCGAGCACCCAGTGATATTTGCGCTCTGATTCTAAAATCGGAAGGTCGTTGATCGACGCAAACCGTGCGGCCATAAGTCCGTCTGCATTAAACTCCCAGTTCTCATTGCCGTAGGAGCGATACCAGTGACCCGAGTCGTCGTGCCACTCGTAGGCGAAGCGTACGGCGATGCGATTCCCGGTGAACGCCCACATTTCCTTGATGAGTCTGTAGTCCAATTCCTTAGCCCACTTGCGAGAGAGGAAAGCGATGATGTCTTGTCGGCCGTTGATGAACTCTGAGCGGTTCCTCCATCGTGAATCAATCGCATATGCCAGAGCTACTTTTCCCGGGTCGCGAGTATTCCAACCATCTTCGGCGAGCCGAACTTTGTGAATCGCACTCTCACGTGTAAACGGAGGCAAAGGAGGGCGGCCTCCGATTGTCGCAGTTGCCATGATTTCCTCCTTTAAGTGTCGTTTATTTCTGTCTCGTCATAAATTCACGTACGAGCGCCGCAATCTCATCCGCTGCCGTATCCAGCGCGAAATGACCACCATCGACAATATGGACTTCAGCATTGGGCACATCTCGCCGGTAGGATTCCGGCTCCGAGGAGTCAAACGATGCCTCATACTTGCCCCAAATCACCAGCAGGCGCGGCTGCTTCTCACGCATCCAAGCTTGCCATCTGGGATAGTTTTCGACGTTGGTGCGGTAGTCGTAGAAGAGATCGCTCTGAATGTCCACCTGGCCAGGCTGATTGAGAAAAGCAAATTCATCCGTCCACAGATCGGGGTCATAGCGTTCCACGTTGGGATCGCTTCCGACATGGCGCGTCCGCGTCGTCTGCAACGACAGCAGGTTGGTACGAAGCGCGCTTTCATTGGCGGCCCGGTCGGCCCAAAAGGCCCGACGCATCTTCCAGTTCGCCCCAAGGCCTTCGTTGTGCGCCACGGCGTCCTGGACGATTAGGGCACCTATGCGGTCCGGATGGGTTACGGCCATCCGAAAACCCACAGGCCCGCCGTAATCCTGCATGTAAAGGGTGTAGCGCGAGAGTCTAAGAGCTTCGCTGAAGTGAGTCATGGTTTCGGCGATGTGATCGAACGTGTACGCGAATTTTTTCGGGTCTGGCCATTCACTTTGTCCGAAGCCGGGGTAATCGGGCGCGACTAGGTGATAGCGATCGGAAAGCCGGGTGAAGAGAGGCTCGAACATCCGCGATGAAGACGGGAGTCCGTGCAGCAGCAAAAGCGTTGGCGCCTCTTTCTGCCCGGCCTCTCTGTAAAAGATGGAGAGTCCATCTACCTGTATCGTG
>QHZR01000496.1:6569-7063 GCA_003224755.1 Acidobacteriota bacterium | reverse complement strand
TTCTATTCCTGCTTGTACGCGATGACGCGACTCCATGATTGTATTTTCGGTCAAGCACAGTTTTTGACATTTGCCACTATTCTAGAATTCAGGGGCCAGTCAAAATGCCACTATTTTAGAAGCCATCCGACCCGCATCACCGCGCTACCTTCAGCCGCGCGCGCTCGGCCGCAAGGCCAGCGATGAATTCGCCGTCCCGCTCTGCCGAGTCCATCATCGTGCGGTTCATCGCGTCCGCGACGAGCGCGGGTGGTGGCAGGCAGCCGGCATCGATCCAATCAAGGTCGCCCGCAAGCTGTGGAAAGACACCCGCGTCGATGAGGGCCGCATCGAGCCCGAGGGCGGGCCGCAAGCTGCCGCCGTAGTTCGAAATTCAGAACCTGGCGGGGATGCAGCGGAGGGTGAGGCGCCAGCCTGACGACATCGAACATGCTCACAGTTACGGCATGTGGCGAGCTCTTTCACACCGCTACCGGCACCGCCTTTGCCGATCT
>QHZR01000496.1:4937-6457 GCA_003224755.1 Acidobacteriota bacterium | reverse complement strand
CTCAGAGGTCGATTTGCTCGAGGCCCGGGCACAATTTGATGCTCCCGAGCGCTCCGTCCACATCCGTATCGCCGAGCACGACGGCTACATTTATCTTGATCTCGCCGACGAGCAGTGGCGCGCCGTCGAAAATCGGACCCGACGGCTGGCGGGTGAACAAATTTCCGCCGGTGCGCTTTCGGCGCCCGGCTGGCATATTGCCGCTGCCGGTTCCGGAGCGCGGGGGGTCGATCGAAGGCCTCTTGCCGCTCCTTAACCTCTCCAGCCGAAACGATTTCGTCTTGGTGATCGCCTGGCTATTGGCAGCGCTGCGACCCGGCGGCCCCCATCCCGTGCTCGCGATATCCGGCGAGCAAGGCTCGGCCAAGACCGTCCTGTCGAAAATGCTCAAGGCCTTGGTCGATTCCAATGTGGCTCCAGTGCGCGCGCTGCCGCGCGAGGAACGCGAGCTGATGATTGCCGCCAACAATAGCTATCTGCTGGCATTTGATAATCTCTCCGGCTTGCCCGCTTGGCGGATGCACTCTGTCGGCTCGCGAGCGGGGGGAGTTTCGCCGTGCGGCAGCTCTATACCGACGATGATGAGGTGCTATTTCAAGCAGCGCGCCCGCTGCTAGTGAATAGCATCGAGGATCTCATCAGCCGACCGGATTTGGCCGATCGTGGCATTTTTCTGACGTTAGCGCCAATTGATGAGCAGCGCCGGCGCTCAGAGAGCGAGCTTTGGCGCGAGTTCGAGATCGCTCGACCCCCGCATCTTGGATGCGTTGCTTGATGCAGCAGTACATGGCTTGCGCACATTGCCTAGCGTTTGTCTGACGAGCTTGCCGCGGATGGCGGACTTCGCCCTGTGGGCCACGGCTTGCGGAACAGCGCTGTGGCCTGCTGGCACGTTTGATCGCGCCTAGCGTGCGAACCGCAAAGCCGCAGTCGAAGGGATCATCGAAGCCGACCCGGTAGCAGTTTGCGGCCGCTTCAGCACGACTCAATCATAGATAATTGGCCTTACATTTCGTTAGGTTTGGAAATACTGCCGTACATTTCCGCGGAGAGCCTGCTATCCTCGCACGTAGCCGGGGCCGCCCCGTCGTCGGTGCAAAACAGCATGTTTACTCGCTCACGCATTCTTTCCGTCTTTATCTCAGTGGGGATCCTCGTAGGATCCTTTTGGGCAACGTTGAAGGTTCTCGACATCTGGGAAGGTGGCTCTGCTCATACGACCAAGCCGACGCCTTCAATGACTTGGGAAGACCCAAGCATTTGGCGCGATCCGGCTCTATTGGTGCAAGAACACGGGATTGATGAAATCAATAAGCAAGCAAGCAAGGCCCTAAATCAGCAACGTGCCGGCGAAATCCTCAACGCTATGATATGGCTCTCTGACAGATATCCTGACGAAGCTGGGCTCGCTTATCATGCCGCGCTGGCGCTGTCATGGTCGGGCCGCGATCTAGATTCGATGAAGTACTTCGACCGGACTACCGCAGAAGACCCAAACTCTTTTTATGCGCAGCTAAATA
>QHZR01000496.1:2957-4890 GCA_003224755.1 Acidobacteriota bacterium | reverse complement strand
AGTTGGGTCGGGAGATCGACGTACGCCTTAAATCCTGTAAAGACTAATGGTTCATGCTTAGCGTGACGCGGCCGACGTCAAGCTATCGCAAGAACTCTCCTGAGCGCTGAAAGCACGCCACTCTCCCCACATCAACGGAAAGCAGACGAACTCGACAACGCCGGCGTCAAAGGAAGCAAGGACCGTAGCGGTTTTGATACCAATCCGCACCGAGCACCAGAACCAATTGTTTTGTACCCTTTACCTGGTTTGTTGCCCGGTACGCAGCGCGTACCGACCAAGTAACGATGTACCAATCGGAAATCGGAAGCGAACATGCCTTCTTTGGTCCCATTTACACTGAAACCACAAATATTGGTCAGACTTAGCCTGCTCACGATCGGCAGTTTTCTGATTCTAATCGTCGCTCGTGAGTTCACCATTTCCGATAATGGTGATTTTGGCCGATACGGGCTGCATTGTTATTTTGAGCATCCTGTTGGGATGGCTTACTGGGTTGACCACGAGTCACCTGAATTTCTCAGACGTTTTTTTGCTTCCCCGAATATTTATTGGGTGGCCGCACAGAACTCGGATTGTTCGCAGTCCTGGCCGTCAAGCGCTCACATCCTTTGGGGCGCCGGGTATTACTTCAACAAGATCTTCTTCAGTTCGTCCGTTCTTAACCTGCGGTATGTGGCATTGCCGTTTTTTCTTATTCAGTTTCTTTTATTGGTCGCTGCTGTTCGCTATCTCTCCGTGAGCGGCATGGAGATCGTTGGGGCGATCGCGCTTTTACCGTTGTTTTCCGACGCGGTGATACTCAGCTATTATACTTCTTTTTATGCTGAGAGTATCGCGATCCTAACTATATTTGCTTTGACAGCATTTGTTATCTGCGCGAGGGGGTGGCTTCCCTCCGCTGAATTACCGGCAGAGACATTGTTCATTTGTTTTTTTGTGGCGGCGAGTTTTCTAATTGGTCTATCAAAACCGCAGTACGTATATGTATTGCCGGTGGCCGCTATTGTCATCGGCTGCTCATCTGCGCTGCAGCGACACTGGTTAATAAGAATCATGGCCGTCTTCGGAATCTTGGCGCTGCTTGCCGGAACATTTCTTCAGCACTTTCGACAGGATCAGGTGCACCAAAAGGTCAATGCATACATTTCCTTATATACAGGGATTCTCATGTTCTCTGAAGATCGGCAAGTACTGCTCAACAAATTAGGGCTCCCGCAGGAATCAGCATCGCTGATCGGACAGAATGCCTTTACACCTGAAGCTTTGCAGTTCATTGATGGCCACCCCTCGCTTTCGCAAGCCCTTTTCCTTCGTGCGGTTCTGGTTGATCCGACTGCATTCGCTCGACTTATCGTTCATAATACTGGGGAGTTGGGCCAAGCCAAACTGACATTTGGTACAGTGCCGGGAAGCGCGTATGGATCGCCCCCCTGGTACTTGTCGTTGTTCAGCAATATACGGGTCGTTGCGCTGTTGCTAATCGCAGGCTTGTCCATCCCTTGTGCTATTCTGCTGAGAAAACATCTTGGCCGGCGCGCCATAGCGACATTGGGATTCCTTGTAGCAATTGTCCCGATCGACATTCTTGTGTCTAGCTTTGCAGGTGTCATGGAAGCGAAAAGGCACCTCGTGCTTTCAAGCGTTAGCGGAGCCGTCCTTACTGGTTTTGTGATTGTAAGCTTGACTTCGGTTCTCGAAGCATTTCGTCAGAGTTTGAAGTTGCATGTACCAACTTGACCGAGACATAACTGAAATCCCGGGCCGGAGATCCACGTTCGTGACTCCGCTGGCCAACTCGCCAAGACCCGTGTCCGCTCTGCCGCTCGCTTATCACGCGGCCTAGGCGAGTGGATGAAGTGTCGTCGAAATGGAGATTAGATCCGGTATTACGTTCGGACGCTCACGACATACGGTGCTGATGCAAACGGCG
>QHZR01000496.1:0-2950 GCA_003224755.1 Acidobacteriota bacterium | reverse complement strand
TCTGCGCCAACCCGGAGACGTTCGTAGAGGCCGAGGCGGAAGAAGGATCATGAGCAGGCTACTGACGCCAATGCCGCCTTTGTCGCTTCGCCCATGCCTTGACCAAGCATTCATTCTTCTGCTAAATGTACCTACATGTCCTACATAGGCGGCTTCATGAAAACAGTCAGTGCACGCCAAGCCAATCATGAATTCTCGGACCTGCTCTCGCGTGTGGAACGCGGCGAGGAAATCTTGATCACCAAACGGAACAAACCGGTCGCTGTGTTGAGTCCGTATCGTCCGCCGTTGATGACTCCTGAACGTGAAAAGGCCATACAGCACGCGATCCACGTGATGGAGCAGGGACTTCCTTGGGGCCGCACTCTGCGAAGATTCAGGCGTGAAGAAATGCACGAGCGGTGATGATCAGCTTCGACACCAACATCCTCGTTTATGCCACTGCTTCATTAGACGACCCGAAGGCGCTGCGGGCGCGTGATCTCATCGCCCGTGCAATGCGAGCCGGATGGACCATCTTATTGCTCCAAACCCTTGCGGAGTTTGCTAATGTGGCGATCCGCAAGGCGGGAATACCAATCGAGAACATTCGAAGGACGATCGATGCTTGGCGTGCTGTACTCCCAATACAGGCGGCCGACCCGGACGATCTTGGGGCGGCGCTTGAGGCCGTTAGAGATCACCGATTGCCGTTCTGGGACGCGATGCTGTGGGCTTCGGCGCAACGTGCCGGCGTGCGGTGCCTGCTCACTGAAGATCTACAAGATGGGTTCATCTTGCAGAGCGTCAGATTCGTAAACCCATTCAAGCCAGCGAATGACCGATTGATCGACGAGGCTCTTCCGCCAGGGGTGGCGAGACGGTGAACGCAGCTATGCGATTGCAAGCGAGAAGCGCGAGAACGTATCAATGATCGTAAGCACCTGGAGCTTGCCGCCGGTCGCAAGTTGATCATGGACAAGGTCCATCGCCCAGGTCGACTCAGTCGTGAAGGCCAAGTGGGAAACAGGATTATCAGGATAAGTAGGACGCTCGAAATACCGTCAGCACCGTCAGCAGCATCGGGAACAAAGCGGGACAATGAGGCTGCGTTAGCACAAGCTGCGGCCGCGTCGCCCGCGAGGCCGCCGCTCAACGCGGATCGATGGGATTGATCGGGGCCAAAGAGCGACCCGCCTTAGAGAGAGGATGTCGAGGCCCTATTGCGAATACCTATCGCACATGGCTCTTCCATTTTCGATTTCCGCCTTGGCAATGGTGACATATTCAACATCTGAGCACCCGCCCGACCACTTGTCCCATTGTGTTTTTATTTTCAAAACGATGGCGCATGAATCAGCGCCCGCCCGCACCATTGTGCCGTTACGAGTGCTCACACCTTCTTTTATCCGCACAGCGACGTTGCTGTCGGGATCGACATTTCGATTCAAGCAATCGCCAATATGTTTGCATACGCTCTTTGGACTTCTGCACACTGCATGAGCTGCTGGGACAATCAGGATTGGCAGCAGAAAGCAGCCCAACACGAAAGCTGTTATGATTTGGAGGATGCTTGGGACGCGCGTTAACGTGAAGGCCATATCCGATTGATCAATTTCTTGCGTTTGATTCATATCAACTCACCGCGCACGCGGTCACGCGGACGCCCGATCCCAAATGCATCTGCTGCGCAACCATGAGAATTGGGCATTCGTCCAAGTCATGAGCGATGCTGACGGCACTGACGCGATAGTCGCGCCGCATCCAAACTACCATTTCCGCAGAAAGCCGGCCATCCTCAGAAAGAGCAGGAGGCCGACCCGGCGTTATAGAAGAATGGGATGATAACTCGCTCCCGCATGGTTTCGGCGTTTATCTCAGTGGCAGTCCTCGTTGGGATCCTTTTGGGCAACGTTGAAGGTTCTCGAAACCTGGAATTCAAAAGGTGATCCTGCTCACACTACTAAGGGTGCGCCTTCAATGACTTGGGACGACCCAGCCATCTGGCGCGATCCGGCTCTATTGGTGTAAGAGTTGAGGAAATCAATAGAGAGGCAAGCAAGGCGCTAGATCGGCAGCGTGCGGGCGAAATTCTCAACGCTATGGTGTGGCTCTCCGACAGACCCCGACGAAGCTGGAATCGCTTATCATGCCGCGGTGGCGCTGTCATAGTCGGGACGCGATGTAGAGTTGAAGTATTCCGGCTGGGCTCTGGCAAAAGACCCAAATTCTTTTTGCACGCACCTAAATAAGGGAGCTGCGCTGGATCGGCTTGGACGCATCAACGAAGCTTGCCAGGCCTTTCGTATCGCGCATGAACTTGATCCCAAGTTGGTTCGAGACGTTGAAGCGCGTTCTTAAATCGTGTAAAGACTGATTGGGTCAAAACTCATAAAAATCGCTAGCTGGTGTCTGGACCCTAGTTCATGCTTAGTGCGAACGCGGCTGACATTAAGCGATCGCATGGGCCCCCATTTGCTGAAAGCCATGATAAGTATAGCCATGGTGTCCTGACCGTCCAGCTATTTCTGGTTCCCGACTGGAGGATCCTAAATATGGCAAAGGTAAAGGTAAATGTCTCGACGATGGATGTTCAATCGCTAATGGAGCTGCGAGGGCAGATTGATGAGCGACTGACGCAATATCGCGCCGAAATCGAGAAGCAACTGGAGGAGATGGATAGGGCAATTGGCGGCGAAAGACCTACTCGTGGCCGGGGACAGGGAAGTGAGTTGAAAGGAAGAAAAGTCGCGCCGAAATATCGTGGTCCTGGTGCTGAAACATGGGCAGGTCGCGGTGCAAGACCTCGTTGGCTTGTTGCGGCGATCAAGGAGGGGAAAAAGCTCGAAGATTTCTTGATCGAAAAATCGGCGCAAGGGAGACACAAGAAGCGAAGAGCTAAGCGTTAGTTGGTGCAATTGCATCGGGCAAAAACTCACGAACCGCGAGCCCGGCGTTCGCCCTGTGGCTT
>QHZR01000169.1 GCA_003224755.1 Acidobacteriota bacterium | reverse complement strand
GCTTTCCAGCGACATGAGGCCCTGCCGACGGGCTTTGTTCAGAAGCTCGTAAGCTATTTTGAGGGACTCCATGTAGCGTTGCTTTGTGAACTTCGATCCTTTGAACACCACGCCGATACCCGCAGCAATCTGTTTCAGGATGTGCAGAGGATTCGCGATCAGGACGGTACCTGCCCCGGCGCCGCCGATGATGAGCAGTTCCGCCGGCGGCAGCAGAACCTTCAGGTTGCCGTGTTCCATCAGGTATCCGCCGACCACCGCTCCGAAGACGACTACGATGCCTATAATCGCGAACATTATGATTCCCCAATGAACTGCGGATAACAACAATGCGATCCAGGCGCAGGAAAGGCCCGGTTCATTTATCGGCAGGCTGGGCCGACTACTTCATGTGGACGCTGAGCTGTGTTTCGGAGTTCCGCCGACCGATTCAGGGATTGAGGCGAATGCCAAGCCAGGCTTGGCATTTGGCACGATTGGGCAGCATCCTTGGCACGTTAGTGCCATTCACAAGTTTTTGCTACCAAAGTACCTTCTTCATGAGCAGTTCTGGGGGAGGGCTGCCCGGGCGTCTCGCGACTCTAAACCGAGTCGAGACGCCCGTTTTATTTTAGGCCCTTGGCAGTTAGCATTTGGCTTTTGGCCCTTCAGCCGACACGATTCCAAGTACAAATTACAAAGTGCCAACCGCTGCTCCTAACAAGCCAGCTGTTCTCGTGTAAGCCTCAAGCCATTGAGATTCCCGAGAATCGTGACCGCGATGTTTTCGGTCTGGAAGAAAAAGTTGGCGAGTTCTTGTAATTCTTGCGCAGTGACCGCCTCAATCTTTTCGATTAGTTCGTCCAAGCCGTAGAACCGATCGAAGTACATTTCCTGTCGTGCTAGGTTCGACATGCGCGCAGTCGAGGACTCGAGAGACAGCATCAGGCTGCCCTTCAACTGGTCCTTTGAGCGCCGCAATTCCTCAGCAGGCACCAACTCCGTTTTCAGTTTTTGAAATTCTGAAACCACACTCTCCACGACCTTAACTGCGGACTCTCGCGACGTGCCGGCATAGATCGAAAGGCAGCCCGTATCGCGATAGGGATTCAGGTCGCTATAGATCGCGTAAGCCAGTCCCTGCCGTTCACGAATGTTCTGAAACAACCGTGAGCTCATCCCGCCGCCCAGCAGCGTATTCAAGATGTAGGAGGAATGCCGTTTTTCATGCGTAATCGGGTAGGAAGGGACACCGACGCAAATTTGCACTTGTTCCAATGATTTCTTATTCCGAAGAATGATTTTCGGCACAATCTTCGGAGGAGCGCTGTGGAAGCCGTTAGTCGCGGGTTTCATCTTCTCAAAGTGCCGGTTCACGAGCTCGACAAAACGCTCGTGGTTCAAATTTCCTGCGGCCGTGACGATTACGTTTCCCGGCGCAAAACGCTGACTGTAAAAATCGAATACTGGCGCGCGCTCGAAACGCTTCACTGTGTCGCGGGTACCCAGGATGGGTCGGCCCAGCGGATGGTCCTTCCAGAAATTTTGCGTAAAGATTTCATGCACCAGGTAGTCGGGATTGTCCTCGTCCATCTTGATTTCTTCGAGAATCACTCCCCGCTCGCGGGTGATGTCCTGGTCGTCAAAGACCGGATTCAATACCAAATCGCTGAGCACGTCGAGGGCGATTGGCAAATGCTCATCCAGCACCTTCATGCTGAAACTGACGCATTCTTTGGCGGTAAAAGCATCAATATTGCCGCCGATAGAATCCACCTGTCGCGCAATTTCCTCTGCTGAACGGTGCTGCGTGCCTTTGAAGACCATGTGCTCGACGAAGTGCGAAATGCCGTTCCATGGCAGGTCTTCATCCCGCGAGCCGGTCTTGATCCAAATCCCAATGGAGATCGAACGAATGTGCTTCATCTCCTCGGTGATCAAGGTGAGCCCGTTGGGCATCACTTCACGACGAATGCTGCGATCTTCATCCACCATCTTATTTTCACATACTCGCGGAGAATGCGGACAAATGCAGCTTAAGTTACTGAAATATAAGGTCTTAACTTCCAGCCTCAGCGTCTGGCAGGGTCGCCTCGGCTAAAATGGCATATTCCACGCTTTTGGATGCGATGAACCAGCAAAGGCCAAGAAATCTTTTAGGGCTTGATTTGCAGGAGCTGACAGCTCTGGTAGAGGAGGCCCACCAGCCTGCTTACAGGGCCCGGCAGATCTTCCATGCGTTGTACGTGGAACGAGTCCTTTCCTTGGACCAGGCGTCCAGTTTGTCTAAGGAATTCCGATCCATGCTCGCAAGTAGTGGCGTTTCAGTGGGAGTACCGTCAATTCAAAAGAAGTTCATCTCGGTGGATGGAACGGTGCGTTATCTCATCGAACTCAGCGACGCGGAAACCGTTGAGACCGTCTGGATGCCTGAAGGGGACGACGGTGAAAGTGGTGACGGCAGCGAAGCCGGTGAGGAGGTTGAAAAGCGTGTCCGCGGCTGGCGGCGATCGACGATCTGTGTTTCAAGCCAGGTGGGATGCGCTGTGAATTGCCAGTTCTGCCTTACCGCATTGCTGGGAGTGAAGCGCAATCTGAGCGCTGGCGAAATCGTGGGCCAGGTGATTGCCGTGTTGCGCGACCAGAACGTTACGCCGCCGAACGATCGTGTCAATTTGGTGTTCATGGGTATGGGCGAGCCGTTTCTGAATTTCGAGAACTTCATCAAGGCCGTACGGCTGCTGGTAAAGGGCGTGGGAGTTCCGGAATCGCGAATGACGGTTTCCACTGCCGGTATCGTGCCCCGACTATACGATCTTGGCGCGGAGCCTGTGCGCCCGAAACTGGCGATTTCGTTGAATGCTCCTAACGACGAACTCCGTACCCGGATCATGCCGCTGAACAAGAAATGGAATTTGGAAAAACTACTGATAGCGGCCCGAGAATTTCCTTTGCGCAATCGCGAACGCCTGACTTTCGAATATGTCCTGCTGCGGGAAATCAATGACTCCGACACCCACGCGCGCGAACTGGCTGAGCTGGTGCGCGGACTGAAAGCCAAGGTCAATCTCATCGCACTGAACCCCGGACCAGGGATCGAGTTCAAAACACCGGAAGAATTGCGCGTAACCGAGTTTCAGAAAATCCTGATTAACGCCGGTGTGCCCACATACGTCCGGAAGCCCCGTGGTCGCGATATCTATGCCGCTTGCGGGCAACTCAAACGCACGATGGAGGTGGCTAGTTAGCCGCATGCGCCTGAGCTTGCGGTGGGGCGGCCTTGCCGTTTGCTATCGCGGGGAGTTCGACGAGGAAAGACGCTCCGCCGTCCTTCTTGTTCTGGCAAGAAATCTTCCCACCGTGCTCCTGAATAATTCCATAGCAAGCGCTCAGGCCCAAGCCCGATCCCTGCCCCACAGGACGCGTCGTGTAGAACGGATCGAACACGCGGTCCGGCTCCAGCATCCCCGGCCCCGTATCGGAGAACTCGGCGCTGATTACATTTCCAGCCGCATAAGTGGTGACGGTGAGGGTGCCGCCGCGATCGGACATGGCATGAGTCGCATTGTTGATGATGTTCGAAAAGACCTGTAGAAGCTGGTTGGCGTCTCCCTGCGCCCGCGGCAAACTGTCGGCCAGTTGGATTACAAACTGGACCTTGGCAACTCGCATCTGCGGCTGGCATAGCTTGAGCGCAGTGGCTACGATTGTGTTCACGTCAAGAGCAGACTTCGCCACCGGCGCCTGCTTGGCAAAACTCAGAAGGCTCGCGACTAGAATTCGAATGCGCTTTGCCTGTTGACTAACCTTCTCGGCAAGTGACCGCTGCTCCGATGTGAGATTGGTCGTCGCCAGCAGTTCGGAATAGCCCAGCATCGCGGTTAGCGGGTTATTCAATTCGTGTGCTGCACCGCCCACCAGTTGACCAAGCGAGGCCAGCTTTTCCGATTGCACGAGCTGCGTCTGCAAAAGCTGGAGTTCCTGAAAAGATTGTTGCGATGCGCGCAGCAAACGTATCAATTCGATGTCAAGAAGATGTTGCTTCAGAAAGACCAGCGATCCCATGATCAACATGGCACCCAACGTCAGTGTAAGTCGGAAGTTGCGGACTGAAGTCGGTACCGCTTGATCGAAGGCGGAAATCCACGCGAACACCGGCAAAGAGAAAACCGACAGCATGCCCAAACGGGCAGCCCATAGTCCGCGGGGCAAAGATTTTACCGAGCGCGCCTGCTCTGGGGGCATGTTTAGAGCAAGTAGTCCTGGAAGGCTCATCCACGCCATGGACGCCACCAGTGGCACGTCGTATAGGCTTCCTGAGTAGTAGGCCCAGTGCGATGACGGAGCTAACCCAAGCGCTCGATTCGCCACAAACGAGCTTGCCGAATAGAGCAGGCCCGCGCCAAACCAGTGCGCGTAAATTGTCTTCCACGATCCCGAACTGCGAAACCAGAGCACGGCCAGGCCGACGAGTAACGCCACCTTTTCTGCCAGATAGGAGTAGTTCAAGTCACGGTTATAGGCTCCTTCGTTAGCGAAAACGTACATCCATGGAATGACCGTATATACATACACGAAGACCCACCAAAGCAAGAGCAGCGCAAAATCCAACGACCCCAGCCTGAGATCACGATCGTGCTGTTCGACGCTGGGCTGCAGTGCAAGAGCGGCCATCATCGGCACAATGTGCAGAAACAGAATGATGTCAGGCGCCCACAAATTGGGGACATCGCGTCCCTGTACTTCGAGATAAGTCCAAAGAAATTGGTACGTCCCCCACGACGCCAGACCGAGGCCCATTAACGACCAGAACAGCCGCGTTCGACCGCGATTTTTAAAAATGCTCGGTAAGCACGAAAGCGCTGCGGACAACAGAAGGATTAACTGAAGAAAATCGCTGAGAGCTACCAGGGCAAAGCTGCGTGATGACAAGAGGGACGCAATGGTTTGCAAGACTACGAGACACACCAGCGCCGCCGCCCACGCCCTGCTGCGTTCCGACATAGCTCCCTGTGCTGCCAATTCTAGCGCCCATTGCGCCGTGTAGGGTGTTACTTCGGTAATACCACTGCTTTGCGGGGAAATCCTGCCCCTACTTGTCGAATCTTTTGCTCCGATGATCGAATTTGCGCTATAAGTTCTACTTGCTCTATTGCTTGCCGGAACCATAATATCCATGCAAGAACACTCGTTTGCATTTACCCGCGCAATTCACGATGCATTTACGGCCTCGCTCTCTTTGGCGGAACCGGGTGCCTTTTAGTCCGGAGGAGATCCGGCGCACCGAGCGTTGGCTGGCCACGGCAAGAGTATTTCTGGCCATCTCTGCCTTGATTGCAGTTTGGATGGATCCTGCGGAAATCCGCTCCGTATGGGCTTATGCTCTCCTGGCCATTTACATCGCCCAGGGAACCGCAATCATGTTGCTGCTGCGTTGGCATCAGCAGTCAACTCCATCGTTTCGTTATATGGTGCATGGCGCCGATGTTGTCTGGCCGGCACTGATTTCGCTGTTTACGACGACCCAGAGCAATCCCTTCTTTCTTTTCTTTCTTTTCGTGCTTGCCGCCGCGGCATATCGGTGGGGCCTGTGGGAGACCGTGATGACCGCGGTCGCCTCCCTTTCGCTGCTTTGGCTGGGCAGCCTCGTGCTCAGCGTTGCATCGACGAGAATTTGGCTTGCTCACCATCACCTGCAAATCGTCAAAGTAACTATCGCCGATTTCGATCCCAAACGTTTGTTTATGCGTTCGGTCTATCTCCTCGTGATGGGCTTCCTTCTCGGATATCTCGCCGAACAACAGAAGAAACTGCGGGCCGAAAAGGAGGTTGCTGCGCGCATGCTCGGCCTGGTGCGCATGGACGCTGGACTCGCGGGCGCGCTGTCACAGATTGTGGGCGAACTGCTGAGGCTTTACGGGGCTCGACGAGCGCTGATTGTCTCGCGTGAGGGATCCAGTTCTCGAATCGCAGTGGGATCTTTGGCGGTTAAGAACGGGATTCCAGCAATAGACTGGCTCGACCCTGGACCGTCCGGTGCGGAGACATACTTGGGCGAGAGCGTCGCATCCGCGTGGTATGCCAATAGCCATCGGGACGCAATGGAATTTACCGTTTTGGCGATGAATTCTGCCGGCGAGCTTGTGCGTGAGATTGATCCCGCCCCGGTGCAACGTTTTGCTGAGGTCCATCCATTTGCGCAGATGTGTGCGATTCATTTTTCGGTCGGACAGGAACTCTCAGGCAGGATTTTTCTGCTCGAGCCACATTTCATTTCTAGTATTGATGACGAATTGCGCTTTCTGCAGGAGCTGGTCAGGCAAATCAGTCCCGCTGTTTATAACCTCTACTTGCTACGCCGACTGCGCCGGCGGGCGGGCGCGCTGGAACGGGCCCGCCTGGTACGGGAACTGCACGACGGCGCCGTGCAATCTTTGATCGGGGTCGAGATGCAGGTGGATGTGTTGCGCAGAAGCTATAATGGCCACTCTGAGGAACATCCCGCAACTGCGAACCACTCGGAACTGATGGCGACGGAACTGGAACGCATTCAGAACCTGCTCCGTGAAGAAGTGTTGAAGCTGCGCGAACTTATGCAACAAATGAAATCGTCAGAGGTTGACGCCCGCAAGCTGCCTGGCTTCTTGCGTGACGCGGTCCAGCGATTTCAACGTGAAACCGGCATTGCCGCGCGGTTCCTGCTGGACGTTGACGAGGTCAGCCTTCCTTCGCCCGTGTGCCGAGAGTTGGCGCGCATTGTGCAAGAAGCATTGGTGAATGTGCGTAAGCACAGCGGGGCGAAGCAAGTCACAGTTCAGCTTCTCGAAACCGGCGGGAAATGGGAGCTGATTGTCGAGGATGACGGCACCGGATTTGCGTTTGCAGGGAAAATTTTGCAAGCCGAAATGGATTCCACCGGGCGCGTGCCTGCGATCATCCGCGAACGCGTACGCCTGATTCAAGGCGAACTCACGATAGAATCGAAGCCTGGCCGGGGCGCGCGAATAGAAATTCTGGTGCCTCAAGTGCAATTGGTGACCTGACTCGCATGGCGATCGAGAACAAGAAGACCCCCCAGATCCGCATTCTTATTGCTGACGACCATCCGATTTTTCGCGATGGACTAAAACGCCTGCTCGAATCGGAGCGCGAATTCAAGGTGATTGGCGAGGCCTGCGACGGAGTGGACGCGGTCACGCTTGTCCGCCAGCTTAAGCCTGAAGTCCTCCTGCTGGATTTGGCGATGCCGCGTCGCGCGGGACTTGAAGCACTGCGCGAAATGGGGGCCGAACCGCTGTCCGCCAGGGTCATCCTGCTCACCGCAGCCGCCGAGAAAGACCAGATTGTCGAGGCCCTGCAGCTTGGGGCACGAGGTGTGGTGCTGAAAGACTCCGCGACCCAAATCCTGCTCAAGAGCATCCGTGCGGTAATGAATGGCGAGTATTGGGTTGGCAGAGAGAGTGTTTCGAATCTTGTCCAATATTTGCGCGGCCTGGTTGATTCTTCCAGCCACGACGCACGCAAAAAGAAATATGGACTAACCCCTCGCGAACTGGAAGTCATCTCGGCTGTGGTTGCGGGCTATGCGAACAAAGAGATCGCCCAGCATTTCAAGATTAGTGAAGACACGGTCAAGCACCATCTCAGCAATATTTTCGATAAGGTGGGAGTTTCAACCAGGCTTGAACTCGCACTGTTCGCGGTCAACCAGTCGCTTCCCTTCAAGCCCATTTCCTGATGCTGAGGCTAAGTGCTGAATGGCACGTTTGGGCTATTGTTGATCCCGGGCAGCGCCATTACGTTAAACCTAAGCAAGTTTCCGTGCTCCGCCCAGAAAGCACAGGGATGAGACAAACCATTAGCGAAGTTCAGCAAATTTTGCAGGATGAAGCGGGTCAGGACATTGCAGAATATGCCGTGATGCTGGCAGTGATTCTGCTCATCGTGATTGGCACGGTAAAACTGATCGGCAGCAACGCCAACAGCACTTTCTCAAACGTGGCGAGTAATCTTGGCCCCGGCGGCTAAGGCTCGAACTTAGCAGTGGATGATCTTCGGACTCTGAATTCCACGGGTCGCTTTTCGCGTGTCCACCACCAGATTTGATTCCCGCACAATCTTCTCGTAATCGTAATCAGAGTGGTCGGTAACAATAAGTACGCAGTCATACTGGCCGAGATTCTCCAGTGGCGCGCACTTCATTTGTAGGTCATATTTGCGACCGCGGCCCACTTCAGGAAAGTATGGATCGTTATAACTGACTTGCGCCCCGTCTTTTTGGAGTAGTTCAATGATGGTCAAAGCGGGAGATTCGCGCAGGTCGTCAATATCTTTCTTGTAAGCCACGCCAAGTACCAGAATCTTTGAACCGTTCAGCGCCTTCTTGTGCTGGTTCAATGCCTTTGCAACTGATTCGAGCACGTGATACGGCATATTGGTGTTGATCTCTCCCGCCAGTTCGATGAACCGAGTGTGGAAGTCCCACTCTTTCGCCTTCCACGAAAGATAGAACGGATCAACCGGAATGCAGTGACCTCCGAGTCCCGGACCCGGATAAAACGGATGGAATCCGAAAGGCTTAGTGGAAGCTGCCTCAATCACCTCCCAAATATCAAGCCCCATGCGCAGCGAGAGCAGTTTGAGTTCATTCACCAAGGCTATATTTACGCAGCGATAAATATTCTCGAGCAGCTTGGTCATTTCCGCCGCTGCGGGAGAAGAAACTGGCACGGTACGATTGAAGATTGCCCCGTAGAGCGCGCACGCGAGTTCGGATGCCGATCGATCAAGACCGCCAACTACTTTCGGAATATCCCGGCGAGCTACGCTCTGGTTCCCCGGATCTTCACGCTCGGGCGAGAATGCCACGAAAAATGACTTGCCGTTTGCCGCGTTTCCGCGTGACGCCTTCAATCCCTGCTGATTGCCTTTTTCGAGAATCGGAATCAGGACCTCTTCCGTCGTTCCCGGATAGGTTGTGCTCTCGAGAATTACGAGTTGCCCAGGCTGGAGATGCGGCGCAATGGACTGGGCGGTTCCGGTGATGTAGCTAAGGTCAGGCTCGTGATATTCGTTAAGCGGCGTCGGCACACAAATAATGATCGCGTCCATCTGCTGCAGCCGTGAATAGTCCGACGTGGCAGACAGTCCCTGCGTTCGGGCGCGCTGAATTTCCGGCGCGGTAATGCGGAAGATATACGAGCCACCCGCGTTGAGCGTCGAGATCTTGCGTTGATCAATATCAAAGCCAGTAACCGGAAATTGCTGTTCGCTGTAAAGCAGGGCCAGCGGCAGGCCCACGTATCCCAGGCCGATCACCGCCACGCGTGCCTGGCGTTGCTCAATCTTGGTCTTCAGCTCAGAAAAATGCGTTGCAGATATTGTTTGGGTGCTCATAATTGGATCGGAAAAGCCGATTCTAGCACGCCATAGTTCTGATGCAGGAGCTTCGGCATCCTTCAGGTTCGCAGATTTGTGAACGTCAAGGCAGGAGATTTCAATGCTTGAGTATTACTTCCGTTTCCACGTTCTCCCGGAGCGCACGGAGCTTCTCGATAGATGAAGAAATTGAGAACAGTAGTTATCGTTCTACTCGCAGCGATCCTGCTCCTGTTTACCACCTCAGGAACCTTTCTGATCACCAACCGCCCTCAACACGCCGATGCCATCGTTGTGCTGGCTGGCGAGACTGACTGTCGTCCGGCGCTCGGTCTGCAACTTCTAGAGGAAAACTACGCGCCCAAAATGGTGCTCGACGTTCCCGCAAATGCCAGGCTGTATCAGATGAATATGCTGCAACTAGCACAGCAGTATGTGCACGAGTTGCCACAGGCGCAATCGGTGAGCATCTGCCCTATCTACGGACTTTCGACTAAAGCCGAAGCGCAAGACGTAACGCAATGCCTGAAGACACTGGGCGTCCACAGCGTGCTCGTGGTCACATCCGACTATCACACGCGGCGCGCGCTTAGCACATTCAGGCACGAACTGCCGGGCATGCAGATTTCCGTTGCAGCCGCCACCGATCAGCAACAGTTTGGCGGTTCGTGGTGGAGACACCGTCAATGGGCAAAACTCAATTTTGACGAATGGCTACGGCTGGTGTGGTGGGAGGCAGTGGACCGCTGGCGGTAGTGGTTACCGGAAGGGTTCCGCCCGCGAAAGCCGATTGACCACGAGGGAGTATGCCGCAAGAAGTGGCCGTAACTTGGCCTTGTAGTCGGCCGTCGCCCTTTGTCGCGTGGGTGATGCTTGAAGGAATGGGTTCCGGAATGATGCGTAAACTGACAAGCCTGTTTTTGGTCTTGCTAATCCCGTCGGCTATGGTTGCGGCGGAGGGTGATACCGCCGTGCTCTAGGGCACCGGAGCCGTGTACCTGAACGGCGCGGCTTGCGACCTCGTCGGCAGTGACCAACGGCGACGTGATCCAAACCAAGGGCACGGGCGCCGCCAACCTGAATGCTGCGGGATCCAGCGTGGTGATCCAATCGAATACCATCGTACGGTTTCAAAGCGGCGGGCTGGCACTTGACCGAGGCAGCGTTACCGTGGCAACCGGCCGCGGACTGAGCGTTTTCGCGCGCGACTTCAAAATAACGCCCGCATCTGACAATTGGACAGAGTTCTACATTTCGCGGCGAGCGGAGTGGTCCAGATCATTGCGCGCAAGAGCGGCATCACGGTGAGCTCTGGGTACTAACCAAGTGCGAGGACCCCGTTAGTCCATCGAGCCCAACGGCCCATTGCTGAAGAACTCGAAGCTGCCTACCCGACACCCATCTGATCATTTTCGAGAATCGTTGAGATTTCGCGTTGCGACGGACTTGTGCGTACGACAATCGAGGTTCCAGCCGTGAATTGCGCAATATACTCGCCAAGCGAATTAGCCAGTAAAAACGGTTCTTCGTGCAAACCAGTATAGGGTTCGCCGTCAATGTGGTACTTGTAGGGAATCTCGACGGTGGGACAACCCCATCCCCCCGTCGTAAGTGGCAGCGCAGTCACGGTTGCTGTTGCGGAAGGCCAGTTACGACAGCCGCGAAACCTAAAGAAACGAATGGCAATCTTTAACGCGTACACGAGATAAGATCCGCAAAAAGCACGCCCTTAGCCCCGCCCATAACCAACCTTTATCCCAACTTCATTCCCGCCAGCTTGCGCATCATGTTGCCCTTGCCCATCTGCTTGAACATCTTTCGCATTTGCGCGTATTGGCGGAGAAGGTTGTTTACTTCCTGCACCGTTCTGCCCGATCCGCGGGCGATACGCTTGCGTCGACTGCCGTTGATCACATCGTGGTGACCGCGTTCATATGCGGTCATTGAGTTAATAATTGCTTCCACGTGATTGATCTGTTTTTCGTCAATCTGGTCGGCGTGCTTTTGCAGTCCAGCGAATGGGCCGATGCTGGGCAACATTCCCATTAGATTTTGAATCGAGCCCATTTTTCGGACCTGACGCAGCTGGTCCCGAAAATCTTCCAGAGAAAAGCCATCGCCGGAGAGCGCACGGGCGGCAATGTCTTGGGCCTTTTTCTTGTCAACCGTCTGCTCGGCACGCTCGATGAGCGAAAGAATGTCGCCCATCCCGAGAATGCGCGAAACAATGCGGTCAGGGTGAAACGGCTCGAGGGCGTCGTATTTTTCACCCACACCAATGAACTTGATCGGCGCGCCGGTAACGTTGCGGATTGAAAGTGCAGCACCACCGCGTGCGTCGCCATCCATTTTTGTGAGCACGACGCCGGTGAGGGATAGCTTCTTGTGAAACTCGTCGGCCGAGCGGACCGCGTCTTGCCCAGTCATCGCGTCAGCAACGAATAAAATCTCGGATGGATTGAGCAGCCGTTTGAGCGACTGCATCTCTTCCATGAGCTGATCGTCAATGTGCAGACGGCCGGCAGTGTCTACGATCAGGACATCGCAGCCGGAGTTCACAGCTTCGCGTCGCGCTTCTTTGGCCAAGCGCTCGACGGTCGCGGTTTTCGCTTCGGTGACTTCGCCTTGATAAATTTGCGCCTTGATCGCCTGTGCGACAACTTTCAACTGCTCGCGCGCAGCAGGGCGGTAGACGTCCACAGAAACGAGCAGCGGACGATGGCCGCCATTTTTGAACCAGTGGGCTAGCTTGCCTGAGGTCGTGGTCTTGCCGGAGCCTTGCAGGCCAGCCATCAGCACCACGGTCGGCGGTTGCGAGGCAAACTTCATCCGAACCGTGTCTTTGCCTAGAATTTCGACTAACTCGTCGCGGACAATCTTGATCACCTGCTCGCCCGGCGAAAGCGCAGACATCACCTGCTGTCCAACGGCCTTGGCCTGCACCTGATCGATGAACTGCTTTACAACTTTGAAATTGACGTCGGCCTCAAGCAGCGCCAAGCGCAGCTCACGCATGGTCTCCTGAATGTTTTCTTCATTGAGAACTGCCTGCCCGCGCAGCGATTTGAAGGTCCGTTGAAGTCGTTCCTGAAGGTTCTCAAACATAGAAAATTCATTTTACCAGTGCGGTCAGAAGTGCTTCGGGTGGCGTTCTATCCGCTCAGTGTCGTCCCTGCAGGACTCTGTTGTTTTCTAAGATATCCGGCACTGCCGTGGCGGGCTTTCCCATTCCGTGCCGTTCGGCACTGCGGCAGGTTAGTGTGGTACGGGCACCCTCGCCCGCGAATGCTCTCGGTTGGCCCTGACCGACAGGCGGTACCGTGGAAGAGCGGCCATTCATGGCCGCGTAGATTCGAAATCTTATAGATGCGAGCTTTAGCTCGGCAGGTCCTAAAGGGCGAATTCTTGCCTTTGCGAACGCGCTCTAAAGAGCCGCTCTTGCGCGATCGCTAACCGTCGCTAAGTCTCCCTGAGCGAAGTCAAACGGAGTAGCTTCCGAATGGGCATCGGAAGACCCCAGGACTACGTGGCCGAGGGAGCCTCAAACATTTCCTTCGCCGCCACCACTGTATTGCAATGGATCGTCACTGTGTCTTCTACACGTTGCGCGTATCCGCCTGCATAGGTCACCATCACAGGAATACCTTTCGCACGAGCCACGCGGAATACAAGCTCATCACGCTTCTTCAATCCTTCAATGGTCAATGCCAGACCCCCGAGTTGGTCTTCGCGATAGGGATCGGCGCCGGCGATGTAGCAAATTAAGTCCGGTGAAAACTGCCGCAGACCTGAACTTAGGGAGTTGTCGAGCCATGCAAGATAATCGTCATCGGTGATGCCATCCGGCAGATCCACGTCAATCGAAGACGGCGGTTTCTGCGCCGGATAATTGTTTTCTTGGTGCAATGAGATAGTGAAAACGTCCCCTGCATGGGCGCCACGCATCAGCGGGCGTTTTCCGAGAACCGCTTGGCCGCTTGAAGGCAACGGCTCGCTGAGAGTTCGCGTTCCCGCAAAAATCGCTGCCGTGCCATTGCCCTGATGAACATCGCAGTCCACGGTCATCGCAGTGCGAATCTTGCCGTCGCGCTGCATGCGGCGAATTGCCACCGCCACGTCATGAATCATGCAGAATCCTTCGCCATGGTCTGGAAATGCGTGATGAAATCCTCCGCCGATGTTGACTGCCACCCCGTCTTTCAGTGCTTGCTCTGCGGCCAGAATGGAGCCGCCCGCAGCGAGCCAAAACGCGTCCACCAGCTCAGAAGAGTAAGGAATCTCAAGCTCCAACTCCTCACGGGCGGACAAGGTTCCGGTCTTGAGCTTGTTCACATACTGTGGCGTGTGGACGAGCAGAATGTCCTGATCGGAGGCCAGCTGCGGGGTGATGAAGTCAGCCGGACCTGCTATTCCGGTTTCAATCAATTTGTGGTGCACGCGCCGATATTTCTCCGCCGGGAAAACATGCTGCCCGATGGGAAGGAAATACTTGTCGCTGTAAATGAGCTTGAAGGACAGCATGCAATATAACGATGATATCCAAATTGATTGTCATCCCGAACTCGCACGCTGAAAGCGGGCGAGAGAGGGACCTTACGATGCGCGCACTTTTGGCAGGGACGTGTGCGAGATCATCACCGTGGAATCGAACCTGGCACCAGCATCGGCGACGCCTTGCCGACGTAAGGTCCCTCTGCCGATCTCCTTCGGAGCTCGACTTCGGGATGACAATCACGGGTTTTGCTTTTTGCGAGCTAACGGCACCGGGGCGAACGGCCGCCCAATCGGCACGATCGCGCCCCTCGAAGGATCGTTGGCGGCATTGGCGCGCGACATCACTTCTTCCTGGAGATACTTCACGAAATCCTGTATCTGCCGCTGCATCTCTTCCATGCGCTCGCGCATTTGCAGGATGATGGCAATCCCACTGATGTTCACGCCGAGATCACGCGCCAGGTTCAGAATGAACTCCAGTCGCTGCAGGTCTTCGTCGGTGTAGAGACGCGTGTTGCCTTCCGTGCGCGACGGTTTCAGCAGTCCTTCTCGCTCGTAGAGCCGCAGTGTTTGCGGATGAATTCCATACATCTCGGCGACCGCCGAGATCATGTACGCACCTTTGGAGCGGCGTTTAGATGGCATGTTCTGTCGACGCAACCTCCTTTCTTCTCAAGAACCAGCAGCTCAAGAGACATACCACCAATCCGGTCCCAACATAAAACGGGGCGAATTGAACGTCAAATGGTCCGAGTGCTCGGACCAAAATGACGCAGAACACAAATGCTAGTACCGGAATTCGCCATGAGCTCCGAGGGTGTAAGTTGGCCAAGACTGACGCGCCACCTATGAATGCAGAAGCGGCCATGTTTAGAAAAACTAATAAGATGACCAAGACTCCTGCACCAGGCCCGTCAGCTCCGTCCAGCTTCTCAAGAAGGAAACCCGTTGTCAGAGCGCCAATGGCTGCGACTGCCAACGCTATGACGGCGAAAGCCAGAAATGCCAGAGGCAACGCAAGGTAGTCTGGGATCCTGCGGTAAGCACCCTGGATACTCATATTGGGACTAATGTAGCACCAGAGCAAACAGCGTGTGATGACCACAGTTACGTTTGGCTGGAATTACGCAACTGGCTGCGCTCTGTCTCTGACGGCCCAACCCGCGGGCTTCACCGCCTGGTTGATGACGTACACCAACCCCCCCGCCCCAATCACCATTGCGCCGAACGCGAACGAACTCATGCCGGCGATCTGCTCACTCTCGCTACGAACGAGATCGAAGCCGAGCAGGGCGACGGGAGCGATTCCAACGACAATGGCTCCGACCATGCCCCCCGGAACGCGGAACGGGCGTCTTAACTGCGGCTCGCGGACCCGCAGGACTGCAAGAGCCACAAATTCCAATGTCAGGCTGAGGCCGTATATAAGGATGTCCAGCGTGACGAGGCGCAGACAGCACGCCCATCCAATCGCTAAACCAATGATCGCCACCCATGGCGCGCGGCGACGATTCAGCTTTCCGACGAAGCGCGGCAACATGCCATCCTGAGCCATCGCAAGCGGCAGCCGCGAATAGCTCATCACCAAGGCATTGAACATGCCGAAGGCGCTGAACATTCCTCCCACCACCAGCGCAATGCGCAGAATTGGACCGCCGAGTAAACCGGCGATATCAGCCCAAGAGCCGGTTTCCCATGCGCCGGCAGGAAGCCTCGTCATCCAAACCGCGGCGACTGGCACGATGTAGCTCAAAGCCACGATGCAGACTGCAACGAGCATCGCGCGAGGATAAGTCCGTTGCGGGCGCTCGACTTCCGTGGCAATCGTCGAGGCGTTGTCCCAGCCCATGTAGTTCCACATGCAAATGAGCAAGCCGCCGATTAGGTCAACTTTGGAGGTCGTCGGCGTAGTCACAGCGTGAAACAGCGCGGCGTACTTTAATGGCGAGAGCAGCACCACTAGCGCGAACGGCGATGACAAAGCAAAAAACAGCCACAGCGAAGTCGTCGAGACCACCTTCACTCCGGCGATGTTCAAAATCGCGCAAACGATCACCACCGCCAGTCCAACCATCACGCCGCGACGGTTTACCGCGAACCACGGGAACAGCCGCGTGAGATAGGCAACGAACAGCGTGGGATAAATCGCCATGTCGAAAATCGAAGCAGCCAGAGACAGCCAAGCTTCCTGAAATCCCCAGAAGTTGCCCATTGCCCGCCGCACCCAAGCGTAGTACCCGCCCTCGAACGGCAGCGCGCTCGAAAGCTCACCGATCATAAACGCTGTCGGTAAGCTCCAAAGTAGCGGTGTGAGCACCAGAAAGAGGATGGCGCGGCCGTACCCGGCACCATGAACGATATCTTCAATTCCGTAAGTGCCGCCGGAAACCATAAAGAACGTGGCGGCGACCAAGGGCCAGAGCGTCAGGCGGACGGACTTCTTCTTGCTTGGGAAAATTCTCGGGGCGAGAGTTGGGGTCAGGACTTCGTGACGTGCGGCGCTAGCTGTTGCCAATTCCGATGGCTTCCTCCTGGGATCAGCGGTTAGCTCTTAGCTGTTGGGTTTAGGTTCTGCGGCTAGCCATGAGCAGTGAGCGCCGAGCTTTGAGCGATGTAGAATCCAGCTCGCTCGGCGCTCACAGCTCGGTGCTCGAAGCTAATCCGCAGAATTTAATGTACGGAAAATTTCCACAGATGCAAGAAGAATCTTGTGAAATTTGGGGGAGGGCAGCGCGGAACGTTACCACCGTACGCAGAGTACGTAGAACCTGCTGGATTTTTCCGGCGATCTTAGCGGGCTCTACGGTGAATGAGGCTAGAGCGTGAGTTGCCAGGTTTCGGCGACCAGGTCTTTTCTTCCCCAGCTCTGGTGCGGCGTCCGCTCAATCCGCTCGAAGCCGGCTTGCTCGTACAGATGCCCATGCCCTGCCGCATGCAGCTCGCTTTGCGTCCAGAGGAGGATTCTCTTATATCCGGCTTGGCGGGCGAAATTCACGTACTCGGAGACCAATGGTGCAACTGATTATTCTTGGGCCTTGCGAATCGCGATCCCCAGCTCCTTCAGCTGAGCTTCGCTTACCGGCGTGGGCGCGTCAACCATTAGGTCCACCGCGCGGGCGGTCTTGGGAAATGGGATGACCTCGCGCAAACTTTCGGCGCCGGCAAGGATCATCACAATGCGGTCCAATCCGAGTGCAATGCCGCCGTGGGGAGGCGTGCCATATTCCAGCGCTTCGAGGAAGAAGCCGAAGCGGGCGCGGGCTTCGTCGTCGCTCATGCCGAGGGCCTGGAAAATTTTCTTCTGAATGTCCTGGCGATGAATACGGATCGAGCCCGAGCCTAACTCGGTGCCGTTCAACACAACGTCGTACGCGAGCGCGCGAATTTCGCCCAGCGGAGACTTGGGGTCGTGAACGGAATCAATGTTGGCCTCGAGCTTGGCCATATCTTCTTCGTGCAGCGTCGTAAACGGGTGGTGGGCCGGGTTCCAGCGTTTCTCGGCGTTGTCCCACTCGAACATAGGAAAGTCGGAGACCCACAGGAAACGAAAATCTTTCGCCGGATCGCCAGTTTTCTCGAAGGCTTTGTGACGAGAAGCGTATTTCTGCGCCAGATCGAGTCGCAGGAAGCCGCACTTCTCACAGAAATGCTGCACCCTCTGATCCATGACCGCGGCCTTTTCTGGGTGATTCGCTGCTCCGGCCAACAGCCACAAATCATCAGGCTCTATTTTCGCAAAAGCCTGAACCTTTTCAGACGGTGCGGGATAGTCTTTGGCAAAGCGCTTCGGATCGGTCATCAACTGCACGAACGACGGCCCCTGCACATGCTGAAACGCGCCATAAGTACCGATCGTTCGGCGTTCAGTCCCGGAAATCTCGCCGGCTTTCGGAATGCGGATGAGCTGCAACGGGAATTCTTTACGCATGCGGAACTTCCCGGCCAGCTCGTCGAGTTCTTCGGGCATTAATGCCGCACGCACGTCAACCATCGCCGGCAGGCGCATATCTGGCTTGTCGTTTCCGTAACGCTTAATGGCTTCGTCGTAGCTCATGCGCGGAAATGGCGCTTTGATTTCCTGTCCCGCAGCAGCTTTGAACGCGGCAGTCAGGAATCCTTCGACGACTCCCCACACCGTGTCGGTCTGCGGATACGTCATTTCCAGGTCGATCTGCGTGAATTCGGCCTGGCGGTCGGCACGAAAATCCTCATCGCGGAAGCAGCGGACAATCTGGAAATATCTGTCGAATCCCGAGATCATCAGGATCTGCTTAAACATTTGTGGCGATTGCGGCAAGGCGTAAAAGCTGCCCGGCTGAACACGGCTGGGGACAAGATAATCGCGCGCGCCCTCCGGAGTGGAGCGTGTCATGAATGGCGTTTCGATTTCGAAGAAGCCCTGCGCCGAGAGATCGTCGCGGATCGCCTTCGAAACCTTGTGCCGCAGTTCGATGTTGAACTGCATGGCATCACGGCGCAGGTCAATATAGCGGTACTTCAGGCGCATCTCTTCATTTGGCAGGATCGCCTCGCCAGGAAGAAATGGCGGTGACTTCGATTCGTTCAGAAGACGGAGCTCTTCAATGATGAGCTCGACTTCGCCGGTGGGAATGTTCTTATTCACGGTGTCGCGGTCACGCTGTTTGACTGTGCCGATGACGGCGATGACGTATTCGTTTCGCAATTGCTCGGCTTTGTCGTGGGCTGAGGGGTTCAGTTCGCGATTGACAACGACTTGCGTCACGCCGGTGCGGTCGCGCAAGTCAATAAAAATAATGCTGCCGAGATCGCGGCGGCGATTG
Organism: Acidobacteriota bacterium; assembly: GCA_003224755.1. Lineage (GTDB taxonomy): Bacteria > Acidobacteriota > Terriglobia > Terriglobales > Acidobacteriaceae > Gp1-AA145. The sequence continues at coordinate 3,270 of QHZR01000169.1, read as the reverse complement.
ACCCATCCCATGAGCACGGCCTTCTTCCCCGCGTCAGATGCACGGAGAGCGCCGCACATATGTGTGCGTTTTAAGTCACCTAAAAAGTCGAGCAAGCTTTGCCTTTCGGGAAACTGCTGTCAGCCATCAGCCTTCAGCTTTTAGCACATGCATTGCGGTGCTGACGCTGAGTTGAATGTGGCGGGGCCGAACGAAAGATTATAAACGCTAACTTCGCGAAGACTTCGTCAGCTTGAATCTTGTCTTTTGAAAAATCGCCCCAATAAAGAAAACTAAGGCAGCCACTGACACGTTTATGGCAACAGCCATTGCAATCGCCCCTTCGTATTCAGCATGAGTAGTGACGTGCCGAGGTACCCAATCCCATATCAAGGACACACCCGGCTCCAGCATTATCAATCCGAGAATTCTCATCGGATCATCCAGACTGCCGCCGAGCACGAACCCTAGTAGCTGGAGGCCGCCGACGCAGGACCAAAATATGCGAATGGTGCGCTTTGACATCAAGAGCTTGATGGAAGGAGTTGGACAATTCGATGAGGGCGGACGAGGGCGTCCGCCCCACACCTGCACAACTACTTCTTCGTCGCCTTGCCTTCCATTCCAGTCATCCAGTTGGTGCCGTCTTGCGAAAGCTCGAACTTCATGGTGTAGGAAGTTGGGGACAGCACTTTCATGGTGAAGCGACCTTTCATGGTCATGCCACCCATGTGTTCGTCACTGGTCCAGGTCCAGGTGTCGCCGTCCACGTTGCCGGTTGAGTCTTCAGCTTCACCCATGCTGTTGAAGGCATGATAGGTGTACACCTTCTTCTCGGGATCGTAGCCCAGATAGGCCACCTCTTTACCTTTACCCATCGCCCCCAGGTCCATATTGCTGTTTTCGACGAGAAAGAAATTGCCCTCCATCCAGTCGGCGTGGGTAGTCATAGTCCATTTGCCGCCCGGCATTCCCGGGCCAGGATTCATGGTGCCCTCGGCGTTCCAATCACCGGCCATAAAGGCGAGCTTCTTCAGTTCTGGCGCGGGCGTTGGAGGCCCCATCTGGGCATGCATTGCCGCTGTTGTCATGAGAATCACGCAGAAAAGCAGTACCGCCTCTGAGGTGCGCTTCATAGATCTCTCCTGTAAGGATTTCTCCCGAGGGCAAATAATAGGCGAAAGTAGGTGATTCGTCAATGAGGCGGATAAAAAAATACAAACGCCGGTTTGGAGAGACGTAGCTTTGCTACGTCTTTTGCAATGCGCATGCGTTCTACATTAAGCCGAGAGTATCAACGCGGCCGGCCGAGACGTTGCAAGCAACATCTCTACATTCGCTGAATCGTCTGGGCCAGAGCATCTCTGGCGATGGATTTTTGTTCCCCGGTCGCGAGATTCTTGAGGGCGAACACTCCAGTGCTCAATTCATTTTCGCCGGCGATGAGCGCGTATTCGGATCCAAGCTTGGCGGCGGTTTCGAGCGACTTCTTCAGACGGAAGCTTTCATCACCGAGTTCAACAACCAGGTCGTGGCGGCGCAGTTCGCGGGCCAGGCGCGCGGCTTCTTTGTTCATGCCGGGACCCAGGGGCGCGATGTAAACATCCGGCTTGCGGACAACAGCTTCGGCAGATTCAGTCAGCGACATCACAAGGCGATCTTCGCCGATGGCAAACCCAATCCCCGGAGCTGGTGGTCCGCCCAGCGATTCCGAAAGACCGTCGTAACGTCCGCCACCGAGCATGGCGTTCTGCGCGCCTAACGCTCCATGCGTGAACTCAAATGCTGTGCGCGTGTAGTAATCGAGGCCCCGAACCAGACGATCATTTAATTCAAACTCGACACCCACGGACTTCAGGATTTCCTGTACTTGCTCGAAGTGCTGCCGGCAAGGCTCGTCGAGAAATTCGCTGATGCGCGGCAGCTTCTCGATGATTGGCTGGTCCTCTGGAACTTTGCAATCGAAGACGCGCAACGGATTGGTCACCGCTCGACGCTGACAGTCAGGATCCATCTTGTCTTTGACCGGGTCGAGCGCTTTGCGCAGAGCTTCGTTGTACTTTGCGCGATCGTTGGCGCAGCCGATTGAGTTCAGATGTAATGTCCAGCCCTTGATTCCAAGCCGATCAAGAAGAGTAGAAAGAAGTTCGAGAATCTCCGCATCTCGCGCAGGAGATTCGCTGCCCGCTGTTGCTGGTCCGAGTATTTCAGCACCAATTTGATAGAACTGACGATAGCGGCCCTTCTGTGGACGTTCTCGCCGAAACTGCGGTCCGATGTAGTAGAGCTTGCTGAGGCCGCGAGCTTGAAGATTGTGCTCGATATAAGCTCGGACGACACCGGCTGTGTTCTCGGGGCGAAGAGTGAGAGATTGGCCCTTGTCGCTCTGCGCTCGTCCCTGATCTTGCCACGTATACATTTCTTTCGAGACGATGTCAGTTTCTTCGCCGACGCTGCGCGAAAATAACTGCGTATCTTCGAAAATCGGCGTGCGGATTTCGTGGAAGTTGTAGGCGCGGAAAACGTCGCGTACTGCGGCCTCAACAAAGTTCCACAGCGCCATCTCCGGCGGGAGCAGATCGCGCGTTCCTCGAATGGCTTTAATCATTTTTCGTTGTCGTTCGTCGGTCGTCGTTGGCCCTACGCCTGCTCCCGGAGGGGAAATTTGCCAATAGCCCGCCGCTTCAGCGGCGGGTCCGCCGTGGGTTGAGCCGGTGCCGGAGGGCACGGCTGATAGGCAGATTCTTCAGTCGTCTCTCCGGGACTTGCTCCTTCCGATGCCGGACCCGGCGTTAAAACGCCGGGCTATTATTAAGAGTCCCGCCGGGACTCGTCTTGGTGCGCCGCTCAGTCGCATCGCAAAACTCCATCGCTTAACTGTTGCGCTAAAAATCCAGACGTGCTGACTGACCGCTACTTCTCCTAGGGTTCGTCTTGGTTTGCGCCGCAAAAATATACCGCCCCACGCGTGCAGGCTGATTGCAAAGTGCTGACTGCTATTTCTTCTCCGCCAGATACGCGTCCTTATATCCCAAATAATTCTTCGCGTAACGCATGACCGCCGCCCGGTCTTTATCTTCCAGTTTCCGGCGAAATTCGCCTGGGGATCCCATCCACAGCGAACCTGCTTCAACTACCGTCTTTTCTAGAATCAGGGTTCCCGCAGCAATAATCGAATCGGCCCCTATCCAGGCGCCATTCAAGATTACGGCACCCATGCCGATCAGGCAGCGATCTCCGATGGCACAACCATGGAGTGTGACGGAATGCCCCACAGTCACATACTCGCCG
>QHZR01000168.1:2011-14538 GCA_003224755.1 Acidobacteriota bacterium | reverse complement strand
GTAGTAGCACCACGCCTCCTCTGTGCCGCAAATAAATCCATGAACTACGCCAATTCAAATTTCGTATCCAGACGCAGCAATCGCACCCTAAATTCTCTCGTAAAAGAAAGCGCACGATGAATCAGCAACCGACATTGCCCGGACTATGTGGGAGAGCCGCCGTCGTCCACACCATCACGTACATGTTCATGGGAATCATTGCTTCTGCTGTCCGCGATTACAAGACGGACTTTGCGCGGCCTGAAATGGCCTGCTGGATGCGTCAGTTTGATGATCCAATCCTAAGAGCAGGCGTGCTGTTTCAGCCGATTCGCGGCGCCCTCTTTGGGTTCACCTTCTACCCGCTGCGCGAATTCGTCTTCGGCAAAAAGAACGGTTGGCTCACTATATGATGGCTGTTGGTGGCCCTCGCTATTCTTGGTACTTTCGGTCCGGCGCCAGGCTCGCTGGAGGGAATGATCTTCACCCGGATCCCGGGTCAATATCGCGGATACATGGAAGTTGTGCCGCAGGCCTTCCTGTTTTCCGCAATCGTTTACTACTGGGTGAACAAGCCGGAAAAGAAATGGCTCAACTGGACCTTGGGAATGCTTTTCGTTGTCACCATGCTTCTTCTGATCCTCGACCTGACGACGCGACCACGCCATGGTGGATAATTTCGCGGGCTCAACCGTCGTGATTGGTGTCGCGATATCGCCATTGCCACTCAGAACATAGTCAATGCGTGCAATCGCCACTTCTGAACAGTTATCATTGCGTGTCAGTGAGTTGGAACTCGCAATGGCGTTCCCCATAAAAGTTTGCAGCGTTTGCTCGGAGGAGTTTGAGCTGAGACCCGACAAACCGGGCTTTGCCAATCGTTGCCCAGCTTGTAGCGAGCAGGAATCCGTGGAACCGGCAAGTAAGGGAGGGAATGCCTCACTTACCGGCAGCAACAAGGAACTGAATCGGGCGCGCAGGAACGCAATGCGTGACCTTCTATATCGCAAAGACAGATAGCACTTTGCTCGCGGTTGTGAGTGAAATCGCGTGCAACCGATTGATATTCAGTTCCGAGTGGACTCGCCCGCCAACACCTGCTCACCCCGAACAATCCAGCTGACGAGCCGAGATTTGACCGTTGGAAAAATGAAAGCGATATTTATCGTGACAGCTCACATATCCAGTTAACTTCCCACGTCTTTCCGCTATCTGACGAAAAAGACTGTTCCATTCGCGATGATTTAGGTGAAATGTCGAGCCAGACATAGCGCACAAGGACTGCGCGGCCTTCCCAAGTTTGCTGGTTGTAGAATTCACCTCGCTTTCCGCTGAACTGGCCCACAACAGGCGGAAGGTCGAGAGTACCCTTGTCGAGATCCACCAGGTAAATACTCCACTGGTGCGATTCGGGGTTATAGAGTCGGAGCGTTTGCGCCTTAATGCGGAGCTTTTTATCGGGACTGGAAACGTCGAACTCTTCAAAATTAGCGTTGCTGTCGAGAAGCTTTTTATGGTTCGAGATACCATCGTATTCAACCCAGACATTCGAACCCTTCAAGCGTTCGGGGAGTCGCCGAACATGAGCTTTCCAATCACCGATGAGAAAATCGAAATCGTGAGATCCGTCTCTCTGCATAGCCGTTGATCCGTTGGCCGAGTCCTGTGAATTCGGGAAACCCGAATGTGCATGAACTTCACCGATAAAGAACGCTGCAGTCATGACCGCCGGTAGGATGAATCCAAGTCGAATCGATTTCATGCCTGCCATACTCTCATGCGTTTGAGAACAAGGGCAACGTCGCAGATCATAGGAAAGCAGTGTTGTCGATTGAAAAGGCGCTTCGGACTGGATCGTTGGCAACTCGGATGCTACCGTCAGTTGGCGAAACATCGCTATCAAACACATTTGGCATTTGGCGGATTTTCCGAGGTCCCCCTCCACGATCAGCAACTGCCGCACACTGGAGTTGAACCAGGCGCGCAGAAACGCAATGCGAGATCTTTTATACCGCAAAGACAGGTAGCACTTTGCTCGCGGTTGTGAGTGAAATCGCCTAGCGACAACTACACGGCGACAGGAGCTACCCCACCCCGTTTCCGAGTGCCCGGAAGCCGCCCGTGCAAACTTTTTGTCAAGCCCCGCAATACGGCCAAAGTGAGTGCAACGCGACGCTCGGCGTTAGGCATCCACATTAGTACTTGGGAAAGTGCTTGGGTGGGGGACATATGAATCGCCAACACCCGGCTTTGGTTTGGATCGAATTTCTCTTCGTCGCATGCATTTTGTCTAGCCTTGTAGGATGCGAAAGCAAAGGTTGCGGACAGAGGAGCAGTAGTCAACAGCTGACAGCCAGTCCGGCATCGCAAAAAATTCAACACGTCGTCATCATCTTTCAGGAAAACCGCACGCCTGACAATCTCTTTCACGGCTTGCCAAATGCCGACATCGCCAACGCGGGCCGAAACTCGCAAGGCCAGATGATTCCCCTAACGCCGACCTCGCTGGTGACACCTTACGACTTGAACCACTCGCATGCGGGCTTCCGCACTATGTGGGACGGCGGCAATATGGACGGCGTAGACAAGAACTCAGTCAAGTGCTTCGGCGCACCAAACTGTCCACCTACGAATGCGCAGTTCAAATACGTCAATCCATCGGAAGTGGCTCCTTACTTCCAACTGGCGCAACAGTACACATTCTGCGATCGCATGTTTCAAACCAATCAGGGGCCGAGCTTCCCGGCGCACCAATTCATTATTTCCGGGACCTCCGCTCCCACGGCGCACACAGAAGCGTGTGCGGCGGAGAACCCGAAGGGCGTGCCGAATGCTTTTGTCAGCACCGGCTGCACGGCGCCTGCCGGCGAGACGGTCGCCGTTCTCGACACGAATGGCTACGAGTCAACAAAGATGTATCCATGCTTTGAGCATGCCACGCTGACGGACGAGCTTGACGCGAAGAACATCAGCTGGAAATACTACGCGCCGTCGGCGGGAATTATCTGGAACGCGCCCAACGCGATCAAACATGTGTGTGTGCCCGATCCGACGGGAACGCTCTGCACCGGCGCTGATTGGACGAATCATGTGATTCTCAATCAAACGCAAGTGTTGACCGATGTTGCCAACGGCGCGCTTCCCTCTGTGAGCTGGGTAATTCCTACGGCGCAGGCCTCAGACCACCCTCAAAAGAACACTGGTTTGGGACCGTCGTGGGTTGCGTCCGTGGTCAACGCGATCGGCAACAGCAGCTACTGGTCGAACACCGCGATTCTTATTACCTGGGATGACTGGGGAGGTTGGTACGACCATGTTGCGCCGCCAATCATCAGCTCGTATGAGTACGGATTTCGGGTGCCCTTGATTGTGGTATCCCCGTATGCAAAAGCTGGATTTGTTTCTCACCAGACCCACGACTTCGGAAGCATTTTGAAGTTTATTGAAGAAAGCTTTGGTTTGGCGACACTTGGATATGCCGATGCAAATGCTGATGATCTCTCGGACTGCTTCAACTTCCAGCAAACGCCGCTTGTGTTTCAGCCGGTTGCGGCAAGGTACGATGCCGCATATTTCTTGAGCCACAAGCTCCCCGCAGAAGGCCCGGACGATGATTGAGAATGAGGGCGGGCGGGGCTCGGTCTGACGCAGCATAGACTAGCGAAGAAATGGCGCAGGCTTGTGATATCGCTTGATTGCAGCGACTGACTAATCCAGAAGCCAACCACCAAAAACGTTCAGTGGAGAGATAGCACAAACCACCAGCGCGGCATTCATAATGCACCCCAAGATGGTCAGCCATTTCGCTCTGTTACGTCCGAACAGCAAGATGGACAAGGCAATTAAAGCTGCAGCACAACTAACGATCACGCCATATACACGCACCTGACCCCATGTTTCGCTGAGAGGAAGGAAAAAAAAGCAGGGCACAGCAAGAAACCGTGCCTAGAATCTGTCCGATAAGGAATGGGCGGTTATCGATCGGCTTTCCCTCAGCATTCAACTGACCCCGTGCTTGCACCCATCTTCTCCACGCGAATGCGACAAGCCCTGCGGGTGCGAGGGACCATAGAATGAAGAATCCTGCAAAGATCCACTCAAGCATCTTGTGCATACTGGTCGCGGACGCAATGGTACCCTACTTTTCGCCAACACCGGGCGAGTCCCGTCAGTCGGTGTTAAACGCCATAACACTCGTTGAGGGTTCCTGCCGTCCTTCGGGACCATGAGCGACGAAGCCTGTTCTCCCCTATCATCCCAGCGTCGGTGAGTTTGAACTTCCAATGCTGTTCGCGATAAGCATTTCTAGCATCTACTCACAGCTCCGCATCAACAGAAGCTAGAGTCGAGTTGAACCTATGAGCGAAACCACCTCGAGTCACACTCGCAGAGCGTTCTTGAGAACCGCTGCCACAGCCGGAGCTGCAGTAATCAGTCCACAGTTCCTCAAGGAAGCTCTGGCATCCGCGATAACCGGTTCGAGGCCGAATCTGGTCTTTTTCTTAGGTGAAGGCATTCGCTGGGACGAGTCATCGCTCGCCGGCAATAACCTGCTGCACACTCCCAACATTGACCGCATCGGTCGCGAGGGCGTCGTGTTCAGAAACGCGTTTGTGATTAATGCGCTATGCCTGCCTTCGCGAGCAACAATTCTCAGCGGCATGTATTCCCATGCAACGGGTGCGGTTGACAATCAGCACAGCAAAGTTCCGGACTCATTCCCCATTGTGACTGACCTCATCCGCGACTCTGGATACGAGATCGCCTTCGTCGGCAAATCGCACGTTGAAGGCGCGTTAATGGATCGGTATTGGGACTACTACTTTGGGTTTTATGGCCAGGCGGATTACCAGAACCCCGTCGTAACCGAAGGCGTGAAGGGAAAGTTTGGCGAGGCGCGCACCTACAATGAATATGTGGATGATCTGTTGACCAGGAAAGCCGTCGAGTGGCTGCAACAATCTCACGAAAAACCGTTTTGTCTTTTCCTGTGGTTCTATGCACCGCATGCACCGTTTGACCGTCCACTCAGGATGGTGAACGATTTCAACGGCGTGCCGATTCCGAAGCCTTCGAATTTCGATGAATACGTGGCCGGATATCCCGGAAAGCCGAAGGGCGTCGTGGATGCGCTTAACAAGGTGGGCTGGCAGTTTCTCAGGGTTGATGAACCGCGTTCACTCGAGGAACTGGTAAAGGACCACTATTGCGGCGTTCAATCGAATGATGAGGACATCGGGAAAGTTTTTGACGTATTGCAGAAGAAGGGCGTTCTGGACGAGACTGCGATTCTGTGGAGTTCCGATCACGGCTTCTTTCTTGGCGAACACCGCTTTTATGACAAGCGGCTTATGTACGAACCCTCCATCCGCGTACCGTTAATGATGCGCTATCCGCGCCGAATTAAAGCGGGAACAACATCGGAAAAGATGGTCCTCGATCTCGATATTCCGCCCACCCTATTGGACCTCGCCAGAGTGCCCGTGCCTGCGGGTTTTCAGGGCAAGAGCCTGATGCCGCTGGTTGAGAGTGATAGCGTCGAGTGGCGCAAGGATTGGCTCTACGAGTACTACGAATACCCTGCGTACGAAAATATTCCGCCGTGCCGTGGCGTTCGCACTGAACGCTATAAGTACATCGAGTATTTCACTCAAGATGCATATGAGCTGTACGATCTCGACACTGATCCGGATGAAGTGCACAACCTCTACGGAGATCCAAAGTACGCGGACTTGACTGTTCAGCTTCGCAATCGTCTACAGCAGTTGCGCCGCGAGACGAACGATCATTATGTTTGGACGCCGACCAAGCTTCTCACCGAAGAGGAAATTCGGAAACAGGAGCAGCACAAGAAACGGCATAAGAAATGGGTATTTTGAACGAACACGCGACCGGAGCTGGCTTGTTCCAGGTTATGGCAAAGCCGACTGGTCCACTCTGCAATCTCGACTGCACGTACTGCTTCTATCTTGAGAAGGAGAAGCTCTATCCCGGAACTAAGAACTGGGCGATGCGGGAGGACGTGCTCGAAACGTACATCCGGCAATACATTGAGTCGCAGCCGCAGAGGATTGTCAGTTTTGCGTGGCAGGGTGGAGAGCCGACGCTACTCGGCATCGCCTGGTTCGAGAAAGTTTTGCGTCTCCAGCAGAAATACGCGCAAGGAAAACGCGTGGAAAATGCGCTCCAAACGAACGGAGTGACCTTAGATGCGGCCTGGGCTGAGTTCTTTGCGACCAACGACTTCCTGATCGGCATTTCAATTGACGGCCCCCGAGAGCTGCACGATGCGTATCGGGTTGATAAGGGCCATCAACCGACGTTCGATCGCGTGCTGCGTGGCATTGAACTCTTGCAAGCGGCGGGTGTGCAGTTCAACACGCTAACCGTGGTGAATCGAAAGAACTCGTATCACCCGCTCGAGGTCTATCAATTCCTGAAGCAGATTGGCAGTGGATTCATGCAGTTTATCCCGGTGGTTGAGCGACGGGCGGCACAGCCATCACCCGACGGCCTGGTGCTACTCGGTCAGGAGTCGACGGTTGCGCAGGTTACAGATTGGTCAGTGGAGCCGGAGATTTTCGGAGACTTCCTTTGTGCCATTTTTGACGAGTGGGTCCGAAACGATGTCGCCAACTTTTTTGTTCAACTTTTTGATGTCACGCTCGAGCTCTGGCTGGGCATGCAGCCAAGTCTTTGCGTTTTTTCCGAGACCTGCGGAAACGCTCTCGCCCTTGAACATCAGGGAGACCTGTATTCCTGTGATCATTACGTTTATCCGGAAAACAAGCTCGGCAACATCATGGAGAGCGGAATTGCTTCGCTGGCGGGAATGCAACAGCAGATGGCCTTTGGCCGGGCCAAGAGCGATTCCCTGCCCGCTTTCTGCCGCAATTGCGACGTTCGCTTTGCATGCAACGGAGAATGCCCCAAACATCGATTTATGACCACGGCGGACGGCGAACCCGGACTCAATTATCTCTGCCCTGCCTACAAACATTTCTTTCATCATGTCGCGCCCTACATGGAATTCATGGGGCGGGAGCTGCTGAATCGCCGGTCGCCGGCGAAGGTGATGGAATACGCACACTGGGCTGATGATCAGTTGAGACGGGGTTCAGAAGTGAGCTGATTCAGACGCAATCCGAGCAGAGGAAAGATCCGGCAGAAGCCGGAAGACGAATCGCCAATGTTTCTGGCGTGACACAAGAATTGCTCGCGCGCGATTTGAAGGGGATCTTTTAGGTAACATTAATCAACACTGGAGAGTGCGACAGATACTATGTCCGCCGCCCGGCCACTCGCGATTTTCATCGTTATCTCTTTCTGTGTTCAGTGGCGGTATCGCGCAAAAACACTCCACTGCAGCTGCGATTCACGCGTATCTCCAGCCGTACGCCCAAAGCGGAAACTTTTCGGGGGATGTTCTCGTTGTGAAGAGTGGGAAAATTATTTTCGAGAGGGCTTATGGCTTTGCCGACCGCGAGCATCATATTCGGAATACTGCTACAACACGGTTCCACATTGCTTCCATGTCGATGCAGTTCACGGCGGCCGCCGTTTTACGGCTTGTGGACATAGGCTCAATGAAGCTGGATGACCACGTAGGCGGTTTCGTTCCGGGAATTCAGGGCGCGGACAAAATCACGCTTCGCGACCTCCTCACCGAGCGCTCCGGGTTACCGGATATCAATGCACTTCCCAACTACGATGATGTGCTTCAGCATCATCAGACGCCTTCGAGCCTGATCGCCGAGATTGAGGGAAGACCGCTCCTCTTTGAGCCGGGCTAGAAATTCCTGCGCGAGGAGCATTCGGCCTACAATCTTGTCGCTCTCATCCTCGAGAAGAAGACTGGACTTCCGTTTGCCACTGCCATGGATCGCTTGTTCTTCCAACCTGCGAATTTGACTGCGTCGGGCGTAGACGATGATTCCGTGACGCAGGCCGGAGGCATGGCTAAGGGATATGAGCCGGAGGGCACGTACGGATTGAAGCCAGCCCGGGCAATACATTGGTCCGCGAAGACGGGGAATGCCTCGGTGTATACGACCGCAGGTGATGAGGCACGATTCGTAGATGCTCTGTTTAGCGGTCATATACTAAGCTCCGCATCGCGCAGGGCAGTGCTCGACCGCTCGATGAGGGTGGGCTATGGCTGGTTCAAAAGCGAGAATAAGCGGTTCGGTGAGACTGCCTACTACATGAATGGCAGAGCACCAGGGTTCGCATCGTTCGTCATTCATCTGCCGCAGGCTCAGACGACCGTCGTAGTTCTGAGCAATATCTATTCCTCGGCAACTACGACAATCGGCTACGACATCGCCGCTCTGTCACTCGGCCTGTCTTACCGACGGTTTCATGTCAGAGTTCACCCACCTAGTGCAGCAGAACTGAAGACTTGCACGGGCACATTTCAGTTTGGTCCGGATTTTTACCAGGCAAACGCAAAACTGGCCTTGACCGCGAGTGTGGCCAGGAATTATGGCTGCGCTGGCCGTCGGGCGAACTCTCAGCGCTGATCCCGATGCACCGGAATTACTTCATTGATCGATCTTATTGGGAAGAAGTCAAAATTGAACGCGGTGCATCGGGAAAACCCACTGCGCTCGTTTACGATCGCTTCAAGGGATTGGCGTTGAGCCCACAATGACTGGGTGTTTCTGACGGCTTGTCGCCAACCGGAAAATACGCGACTGGCAAGAAATCGCCATTTCACGCAATCGACGGGTTTCCATCGGTTCCAGAAGTTAATGAGTGATAACAGCTGGCTTTCCTTAGCAATACGCCGTCCGATTTTGCCAGGCAATGTGATCTGGTCTGACACTTCAAAGTCAGTTGGCGAGTTTCGCGCGGAGGGACTCGAATCTATATCGGGTTCACCTGATACAGAAAGTTCACCGGTCCAAAGCTGAAGCTGCCCGACCGTGGCGTGGTCCAATTTCCAATACTCCCGAGCACCGAGCCGAGAATGACAGCATCTGCCATCGAAACGACCGGGGTGTCTCCATTGCCTCACCGCTCGGGATTCGGGTCCCCGGACAAATCCCGCTCCTGCGAAACCACATAAAATCGGCCTTCGGTGTTCACGTCATCTTTCATCAATCCGATGGGCTGCGGCAACAGTCCATAGACAAAGCTGGCGCTCGGATCGAAGAAGCTGTGCGGCGCGCCGGGGACGGTGCTCACATACACCCAGGATCCGTCTACATCCGTGCCGCGCACGGCATCGACAATCTTCATCCAGTGCCCAGTTTTGTTCGGATCGGGATTGGTGCCATCCCCGGGAGCCCAAAACCGTCCTAACGCGCATACGCTCAGAAGCTCGTTAGTTTGAATCTCCATTCCGATATAACCCGTGTAGTTGTATTGGAGATTTAGATAGCCCTGCGGCAGACTGACCATCGCCCGTGACATAAGAGCTGCGGTGACCAGAGGCGAATAACCGCTCAACCAATTTGGCCCACCTACCGAGCGCACCTTGTACGCTGGATAATTGTGGTTTACCTCCACGACAAAGGTGTCGCGGAAACTGGTGTCCGGGCCTTGATAGATGACTTGCTCATTGCCATCGTCATTCCGCACCACATCATAGGTCTTGGCCACGTTGACCTTGTTCCAGCTGAGGTAAATCCAAATGCAGTGAGGATCGGCCTTCAGCCCATTCGGCGGCTGGATTGGATCAAAGCCGTATCTGCAGCCAATGAATCCGGCCAGCGCAATGATGGCCAGCACCAGCAGCGGCGTCAGCAACAGGAAACTATCGAGCATAGCGCGCCTCCTGAGCAAGGGTCTCTTCCTTTCGGAAGGGTTTTCATGAGCTACAACGGCTAAGAGCGCCCCATTATAGACGGATTGCGGGCCCTGGCAATGAGTGGAACCGAGGTGTCACTCTGGAAACCGGCCCTTCCACCCTGCGCTGCTCGCAAGGCCTAACGGCTGAACATCGCAATTACACTCATCGAGGAAAGGTTCCATTATTGTTTGGATTTGCCTGCTGTGCCCGCGCCGGTGAGGAGTATGATGGCGTCAGGTTCGCGATTCGCCTTCATCTGGCTTCATTATTAGCAACTAAAACGGAGACTGCCGTCTAATCTGTTGAGCTTTGCTTCCGCGCTCCGTTGCGAGGAGGGTAAGCTATGTGTCACACGCGTGCTTGGCCGCGATGGTTTCTAGTCGTCGCGTCAATCCTGGTTTGGAACGTTTTCGCCTCTGCCCAAGCTGGTCCGAAATACGATTTTGCCACCGAGACCAAGTTCAAGGGAACCATTGCGGACCTGAAACTCCCCGAAAAGGGCAACAATAAAGAGATTGCGCACCTCATGATCAAGAGCGGCACAGACACATTTGATCTCTATTTGTGCCCGAAGTCGTTCATGGATGACATGGGCGTGAGCTTCGCCAAGGGAGACGAAATCGCGTTCACAGGATCCAAGGTGAAGGAAGGCGAAGCTGACATGATCCTGGCACGCGAAGTAGTCAAAGGGACCGACACGCTAGTGTTGCGCGATGCGAAGGGCGTTCCGGTATGGAGCTGGAGAAAGTAAGGTCCGGCAATTGTGTAGAGACGTTGCTTGCAACGTCTGACGTTAAAGGAGATGTAGCAAGCTAGGTCTCTACGGGATCAATTGGTCAAGCCGAGAATTTCGGGCGGATCGAGCAAACACTGTTTCCAGAAACTTGCTTCCGAAATTGTGCCGCGGCGCCATTGTTCGAGAGCTTCGCGGGTTGAGGCCACCATTCCGCCATCCTCGGCGTCGAATATCAGCACCAGACCATTCACTCCAGGGGCCAACGCCTCTTTCTTAAAAACAGAAATTGCGAACTGCAGTTTGTCTTGCGGACTCGTAATTCGTCCTGAGCCCGCGGCCTGCTGCACAGAAACGATTCTTGCGCTCTTTCCTTTCAAGGGGCCCCAATCTCCAGGGAAGGTGCCGATTTCTTCGCTGCTGACCGAGAATGGCGCACTAGCCGACGAAGCAACGGCCCCGCCAAGCTTTTCAGTTCTTGCAGGCGCATCAGCCTTCGCAGCTTCGGAGCCATCCAACATCTCGATGGTTGAGCGCCGAAGCCATCCGCGAGAGAGCCCTGAGATTCGAATGTGCACCCACTCGGGATTCAGGTCGAGGACTTCGAATTCATCTTCGGCACTGGCGAGAAACAACGTCTTCGCGTCAGAACGCGGCGATTCGAGAATAGGCGTCTGGTCCTGCTTCACGGCGACGAGATTGGTCGGGCGCGACTGATTGCGAAGAATATCCTCGAGACTGGCGGCTTCCTGCTCCAGATTTGAATTGTCATGCTTCGCAGTTTCCGCAGGCGGAACCAGACCTGAAGACTTGGGAAACTGGGGCATAGGTGCGGAAATGTCCGGAATCGGAACGGCGCTGGCCTTTGCGGGCTTGGTCGTATCGATGGGAGTTAAGGCATCCTGCAAGCGGTCGAGCAGGTCTGACTCCAGCCGTCCATTCGACGCTGTGATTTTTGCCGAGACGCGCACCAGCGTTCCGCCGGAAGGAAGTCCAACAGTGCGCACTGTGCATTGGTATCGCGGCTTCTTATACCCATCGAGCGCCTGCGGGCCGGGAATTACGAAGCCATCCAGGGTGGGAAGCTCTCCAGAAGTTGTCGGCTGGATTTTTGCGAGCGCCGCCGCCACCGTCGCAACGGGTTGAGGGTAAGTCCGTTTCACCAGCGCCGGAGCAATGACATTTTGGGCACGACAACAGTTCGCGGCCAGAACAACGGCAAGGAAGACCAGCTTCACGGAAGTGGCTCCAGCTGGCTGTGATGTACCCAGCCGTGCTCGCCGCTCTCAGTTTCGACTCCGTACCAGTAGCGGGTAGAAACCAAAATCACGACCTGCGAGCCAGCTGCGAGCGACTTGAGGCTGCTGGCGCTATGAAAGGGAGCTGATTTCAACTGCGCCCCGGGAGACTTCACTACGCGTTCCACGTCGTGGCGGAGATTTTCGACGTGTTGTTGAACGCTCTCGTCCGGCTTCTGCGCGACAGCCGCTTCCTGCTGCTCCTGAGTGCCCCGCTGCTCCAGATCCTTCGCCGCCATTTCCTGCCGCTTATGTTCCTCCTCTTTGGAGGCGTGCTGTTTCTGCAGCCGCATGGTGGCGAGGTGGTCCTGAATTGCGGCATATTCAGCGGTCTCGACTGAGCCGTTCGATGGATGGACGCGGCGATGGAAGTCATCGACGAAAATGGCGTCTATTTTCAATACGGCAGTCTTTTCGTCTGCGGGCTGCACCACATACCGAACGGCCAGGGTTCCAGAATCACCGCTGTCCTTAAAATTTCTGGGATCAAGCGCATTCTGACGCAGCTTGTAGAAGACCTTGCCCGGCCCACTCCACTTTGGAAAAAGTGGGGTAGAGTCGGCGGCCTGGGCGCCAGAAATGTATTCGTCTTTGTTGTATTCCTTGCTGCCTTGAATGATTCCGTCCGCCACAACATCCTGGACCGCCTGCAGAACTTCCGCCTCCGTGGCCGGGACGTTGACGCTTAACCCCATTCCGAAGCTCTCTTGCGAAGTCTTCT
>QHZR01000168.1:0-1944 GCA_003224755.1 Acidobacteriota bacterium | reverse complement strand
ATTGCAAACCGGCATGCGCAAAATACAAGCGTACTCATACCGTAGATAAAGGGACCGTGTCAAACCCGGCGCGGCGTTGCAGGAGACAATTTGGTGACAATTTCGTGACATCCTATTGACATTTGATATTCCCCTGATAGACACTTCCGAACTGCGCGTTGTAGGGCTAAAAAAGAAGTCGGTAGTGGTTGTGGCATCCCAGGAGGTCCAGATGACTTCTGCCCGAAGCGGTTTTGCGGGCCTGCTGTTAACTGCAAGCTTTCTTCTTTCCTTCACCAGCAACGCCACTGCGCTTCCCGCGTTCGCGAGAAAGTACGGCTTGCGCTGTTCGGCTTGCCATGAAGCCTGGCCGATGCTGAACTACTTTGGACAAAAGTTTAAAGACAACGGCTATCAGTTGATGAACGACCGGGATTCGCCGGTATGGCAGAATCCGTCCTATTGGCCGGTCACGTTCCGCATGACACCGTTTTGGCACCGCGAAAGTACGGACAAGATTACGTACGATACCCCCGGTGGCGGCTCCGCCCTGCGCAGGCTGACGTTCACCGGGTTCGATTACGGCGGCCTCGACATTCTGAGTGCCGGAACCATCGAGAAGAACATCTCGTTCCAGATAATTCCAGCCTCAGATGAGCTCGGCTCGTTTCACATTGAGGCGGTCAACGCCCGCTTGGACAACCTGTTTCACAGCCCGTGGTTGAACTTCAAATTTGGAAAGTTCGAGCTCGATAACATCGTTTCCGAGAAGCGCGGCCTGACGCTTTCCGCCAGTGGCGGCGGATACAACCTCTACCATTTCATTCCGGCTGGAGACGGAAATATGTTCGGCCAACTTGGCGATAACCAGATTGGGGTGGAATGGATGGGCCATTCGGCAAACGATCGCACCCGCCTGTCGGTTGCCGTGCTCAGCTCTACCGATGGAAATCCGGATGTACCGTACGGCAGCAATTCGTACACCACTTTCATAACCGGTAGCCACGCCTTCAACGTAGGCAAGCTGGGAACCGACCGCGTCGGTTTCTATGCCATGGTCGGCGAGGCTGCGACAACCTTCCTAACCGATGGCGGAGTGCCTCTACCTAATTCCGGCGTCGGAAACAAGGGATTCAGCCGTGAAGGATTCGTCGGGTTGTTTTATTTCAACAAGCTGAATTTCCAGGTCGTGACCCAGCACGGGTCCGACAGTCCCTGGTTCGGTGTGGGATTTGGAAATCCGATTGACGATCCCAGCGCACCCAACTTTCCTGTAAACACGCTCCCGGCGGGATTCCGGAATCCCACGTGGAATGGCGCTTTCGTAGAGACCCACTGGGTGCACAGTCCACAACTGATCTTTTTCCAGCGATCAGAATGGATCAGAATGTCGCAGCAGGCAGATCCGACGGCAGCGTCAAACCTTGGCAATCTTGATAATTACGTGTTCGGCTACCGCTACTACCCGATTATGAATAGCCGCGCCGGTTTTGCCTGGCACAACGAGTACTCCTGGATTCGCCAACGCGGGGGCGCTCCTGACGGCACGGACCTTACCAGCAACAGCCTAATGTTGGGCTTCGACTTCGATTTCTAAGGAGGAGACAATGCGTACACAACAGGTCAATTCACTCGCGTGCGCAGTAGCAGTGCTGGCGATTTGCAGCCTCTCCTCCGCACAGCTCACCAAAGATCAGGAAGACACAAACCTGGGAATGGAAGCGCATGTGGGCAAACTCACAGGCCACGCCAAAGACGCAGCCATGAACTATCGCCGCTATTGCGCGGGATGCCATGGCGACTTAGGCGATGGAGAAGGCGAGAACGCCGTATGGCTCGATCCCAAGCCACGCAATTTTACTCTCGCGACATTCAAGTGCCGTTCGACTCCGAGCGGAAGCCTGCCTACCGATGAAGACCTTTACGAGACAGTGGGGCGGGGGCTCGAAAGCTCGAATATGCCCT
>QHZR01000167.1 GCA_003224755.1 Acidobacteriota bacterium | reverse complement strand
GCATCCAGGTTTCCTGTCCTAGCCGCAAGGGAAGAGAATTGAAGTTTAGTTGAAAAATTCAATCCCAACGCAGCGGCCACATTCGAATCGCTGACATCGGTCAAGATATACCAGACATTCTTGTTGCTGCCAGCGAGTTTGCCCTGGTATAGCGGCAGGGTAATAGTCCCGTGAGCCGCGTCCACCGTGCCCGATCTTAGCAATTGAACTGGCCCGACAAAGCTCTGATTGACATCAGAAGGGGGTGGTCCGAAGTACGAGAGAGGAACAGTAGCACCGACAGAAGGCGGCGCCGGAAATAGATTACATCCTGGGCCCGGACCGATTGGGCCGGGGCCAGGTCCCTGGTCGGAATTGAAAGTAGTTGACGTTGTCGTGGTAGCCGCTGCAACGGCAAGATCCACGCCCGTTGGCGCAACGGCTGTGGGACGCTTCGCTGAAGTGTGCATGGTCATGATTTCTGGAGAGAGCGGACGTGTTACTTGGGCTTGCTTTAATGCGGTTCGGGACGAGACTTGAGCAACCGCTGAATGGGTTAAGAGATTAACTACAAAAAGGATGGCGAGAGCTGCGATAACTGACCGATCCGCTGGGGAATACGATGATGTGCTTTTGCTGGTTTTTTCTCCAGATCTCAGCACACGTATGCAGACTACTTCTTGCATTTTACTTCCTCCTGAGTTTTATGAGATGTATGTGCGATGAAGTTAGGGTGGGCCAATACTTCGGCACTTGTTCTCCGGCTCCATATCACGTGATCAATAAGAGCGAACTGCGAATCAAAAGTTTCGACCACTTTGTCAAAACTTTGTCTTCGGATTAGAACGAAGCGCTCGCGCGCAGATGGCGTTAGCCGTCAGCGAGAAACGGATTTCGCTTTAAGAAACACTCATGTCTTCCGATGAACGCGTCAATTGATCGGTGCCCAGGCTGCCATGAGTTCGTCTTGAGCAAATCCGGCAGTTCGTGATCGCTAGATTGCAACTCAATGTGCTCCTCCGGCCGCACATCGTACGGTTTGAGCAACCGCTTGGGATTCGGCGTTGCCCTCAATCAGAGTGGGGAGCGGAGCATCTGGAATAGAGTTGCGATTGGGCAATGGCCGACCCGCAACTTTGTCGACAGCTTTCGAAGCCGCCTCCTTTCTGAAGTGTGCGGTCAACTGTTCCCGCAAGTGAAGCCTTGCCCGCAGTGATCGCGTCTTAACAGCCGCCAAACTTAAGGCCAGAGCCTCTGCTGTTTCTTGCAATGATTGCCCTTCGATATCGTGCACTACAAAAACCACGCGCAGAGCCGGCCGCAGTTCCATCAACAGTGTGGTGAGCAAATCTCGCAACTCTGATTCTTTGTATTGCTCTTCGGGATTGGGCCGCCAGTCCGACACGTCGATCGGAAGCTGGCCCTCTCCGTCGCGGTCGATGGATAACTCGATTACTGTAGACGGTTTCTTGCGCTGCTTCCGCAATTCCATCAACGATTGGTTGACTACGATGCGATACAACCAAGTCGAAAATTTCGAATCTGCTCGGAATTGGCCAAGATTTTGAAACACCTTGATAAACGCGTCCTGAACAACGTCCTGTGCGTCATCGCGATTGTGGAGAATGTGATAAGCGATTCGGAACAGCTTGCGGTCGTAACGAGCTACAAGCTCCTCGAATGCGGCGCTGTCTCCTGCCTTGCTGGCTTGAACAAGATCCGCGTCCTCAGTTGCTGCTCTTGAAATGATGATTTGCGCTGAATCTCGGCTCAATTGATCTCCTCCAGTATGAATGCCTTTTGTCCCTTGCCTCTACTCATGAAACCGGAGAGGAGCAGTTTTTATTCCCAGAGGCGTGCAATGGGTAATGGAAAAACGACGGATCTCGCGCCGGTCCTATGTCTCAGCCTCCCGCGAAAACCGAATCCCAACCGCTCTAATTCCGCACGCAGGCGAAGCCCGGGAACCAATCAAAGTCGAGTGTCCGCACAATTGAACGAAACAGCCGTCAACGTAACTTTTCCTGCTTCCTTGGAATCCGAGGAGATGCGGGGGCACTTTGGGAGGGCAGCATTAGCGCGGTGGACGAGACAGGGCGCTGCTTGTATGCGTGGCTGAGGTTTTTCGTCACGATTCCCTTTTCGTCACCGCTGAGACGACGGGCCCGGAGGCTTGGGAGAGAACGATTTCTGTGTGCGCCGGGAGAGAGCACTCTCTGTGTCGCATGGTTTATGGGCTGAGGCAAAGTTCTAACACAATGTTCCCCTCTTCAATTTTGACGCGCGCCTTCCTGGCAACAGGAATCGTCGGGAGTCTTTGGTTCCTGCCAGCCTTGTACGCACAGCCCTTCCCGATGATGTACACATAACTCCTCAAACGGGACGGCAGTCGAAAGTTGATTCCGACAAAGATCCGTCGCTGCAAACCGGCGGCGGCCGCATCAAGGTGAACGTTGATTTGGTACTCCTACCTGTCAGCATTACCGATCTCATGAACCGCCCCGTCACAGGATTGGAGAAAGACAACTTCAAAGTATTTGAAGGTAAGGAGTTGCAGGATATCCGGCACTTCTCTGGCGAGGACATTCCAGTGTCCCTGGGGGTGATCTTCGACACCAGCGGCAGCATGAGCACCAAAATTGATCGTGCGCGCGAGGCGGTCGTTCAGTTTTTTAAGACTGCTAATCCGGAGGACGAGTTCTTCATGATCGCATTCTCCGATCGACCGGAACAGTTGTCAGATTTTACGAACTCAGTCGAAGACATTCAGGGCAGGCTCTTATACACGATGCCCAAAGGCAGGACCGCCCTGTTGGACGCCATTTATTTCGGCATAGGAAAAATGAGGGAGGCAAAATACCAAAGGAAAGCGCTGCTGATCATCTCCGATGGAGGTGACAATCGCAGCCGATACACAGAAGGCGAGAACCTGGTAAAGGAAGCAGATGTGATGATCTACGCCATTGGTACATATGACAACTATTTTTCGACTGAAGAAGAACGTCTGGGTCCCCAGTTGCTGGCAGCGCCTGCCAGTGCCGCAGCATATAGCCGATGGCTTTGCCTAAGCCGGAGTTCGGCTTCACTTTGTTTTCCTTCAGGTGTGCGTCCAGCCATTGGTGTAGGTCCTTCATCCCGTCAAAAACGTGATTGTTTTCGGCGAACTGCAGGACCTCCGCCGCGGTGTACCCCCTCATCCTGGGTTTGCTGCGCGCCATGGATCCGCGGGAAAACTATGCGATCGGCCCCCTTGTAGGGAAACGGCTCCAGCAGCACATTGTCGATAACGCTGAAAATCGCGGTGGCTGCGCCGATTCCCAATCCGAGCGTGGCGATCGATACCATCGCGAATCCCCGGTTTCTCCAGAGCGTGCGAACTGCATAGCGCAAATCGTGTCCCAACGCCTTAACGGATGCGAGCGTCTGCATTTCTCTGCGGTCCTCCTGCAATAAGGTCGTGTTGCCGAACTGCCGTCGGGCTGCGGCTGCGGCATCCTTCTGCGACAGGCCCTGCTGCGCGAATTTGTCGGCGAGCAACTGCAGGTGTGCCTGGACTTCGTCGTCGAATTCATCGTCGTGCTGCTGACCGCGCAGGAAACCACGCAGTTTGGCGGCGAAGGCGCGCAGCCTGGACTCTCGTCTTGAGCTCATCATCATCTTTCTCCTTCCAGCCGCAGCACGCGGCCGATTACGCCGGAAATCCGCTGCCAGTTTTCGGTTTCGAGCTCAAGCTGCTTTTCGCCGCGCTTGGTGATGGAATAAAACTTCGCCTTGCGGTTGTTCTCCGACGTGCCCCACTCTGCCGTAATCCATGCTTGCTGTTGCAGCCGTAATAGCGAGGTGTACACCGTCCCCTCATTTAGCTGAAGGATGTCGCGACTCACCTGCTCGATGCGGCGGGCAATTCCAAATCCGTGCATCGGTCCCAGTGCGTGCAGAGTCTTCAAGATCATCAGGTCGAGCGTGCCCTGCAGGACGTCTGACTTTTTAATATCGAAGGTGCCTTCCGGTGTCTCCTTAGCCTTTGCCACGCGTTTTCGCTCCTTTGGAGTGACCAATGAGCGTAGCACGCCTCCTATGGAACGTCCATATGAGATTTGCGAAAGCATTGGGAGAAGCTATCCGAGGCTGGTTTAGTTTGAGCTATCTAGAATTTGTGGACGCACTCATGCTGGCCGCTGCGCCTTGGGAGGGCAGGCAAATCTCTGGCTTCAAATCATCGTCTGCGTTTCAGATGCGGTCAGCAATGCTTCCTACCGGATTGTTCACGATCTGAGGTGTAGAGAAAGTTGTCAAACGAGGCGATCTGGGTGACATCATACTCTGTTGCCTGTAAGCCGCGATGGGGCTTTGAGAAGCTTACCGCTTGCAGCCAGAGTACGGCACTTAGGACTTTATTGCAGGTTTTCTGATAGAGACCACCGACGCCGTGTAACGGTCGGCACGGAGCAGGGACAGGCTGTACTCAATTGCGAGATCCTCTTCATCGTAGGTGATTTCTTTGATCAGTAGCAGAGCGGTGCCCGGTTCGGTTTGCAGAACCAAAGCCTCTTCCTCTCCCGCGTTCACGGCTCCAATTACTTCCTCGGCCCTTTGGAGTTTCCGCTGATAGATGTTCTCCACAATGTTGTAGAGCGACTGCCGCTCCAAATCCTGCTTGTCTATATTGGGGAAAATCTTCTCGGGAAGATGACTTGTCACCACGGCGACAGGATCACCGTCTACACATCGCAGGCGCTTAATACGATAAACACGCTCGCCAGGCGCGAGCGCCAGCGCGTCTGCGACTTCCACTTCCGGCTCGATCAAGTGAAGCCCGAGCAGTTTCGCCGAAGGAACCAATCCTCGTCTACGCATTTCTTCGCTGAAGCCACGCAATTCCTGAAAATTCCAAGGCACGCGGCCACGGCCGATCACGGGTTTCTTGCCTTTCGCGATGATCAGCAGACCTTCGGAGCGAAGCTTCTGGAATGCCTGGCGGACCGGCATCTTGCTGATACCAAGTTCCCGCGCAATTTGTCCTTCTGAATAGAAACTTTGGCCTGCGACCAGTTTTTTCTCGCGAATCATCCGTCTAACCTGTTCCGCAATCTGTTCATAGAAGGGAACAAAGCTGTCGTTCTCTAGACCAAGACCTGCTGAGGTCCTGCTGGCCGGTATGAGCGCGGTTGCCGTCACTGGGGAGGTGGTCATCAGCCTGTACAGTTTACTATATACGTTTACATGTTAGGACTACAACCAAATTCTTATCCGGAAGCAAATCCATCGTAACATAATGCAATAAAACCACATAAGTAGAATTTACAATTCGCACATAGTATTTTGCTTGACACTTATGTACATATATACATAGGATGTCACCTGAGTTGATGGGACACTTGGTCAACTGAAATCGGTCAGTTTTTGTAAAGAGCGACATCTCCCAGCAAAGGACGGTACCATGAGCACACTCCCGGCAAGTCTCACTAAAGTCTGCGGCTTCAGCCGCGCTCTCCTCTTTATCCTGTTGCTCCAGTTGGCAGCGGTCACATTGTGGGCGCAGGTAGACAAGGCCACCATCAACGGCACGGTCACTGACCCATCCGGAGCGGTCATTGTCGGCGCGAGCGTGACCGTGACCAACATGGAAACTGGAACACGCTTCACGGGAGAGTCCAACGAGGCCGGGATTTACCGCGTCTCTGCACTGCCGGTGGGAACCTACTCGATCGAGTACCAAAAGGCCGGCTTCAAGAAAGTGGTTCGTTCCGGTTTGACACTCGCTACTGCGCAGGTGGCAGAGGTTAACGTCAACTTGGCGCCTGGATCAGTCTCGGAAATGGTGCAAGTTACAACGGCGCCCGTGCTCCTGGATACCGAGACCACGGACATTGGCACGGCCATGACTGCCAACTCGATGAAGAACCTGCCGCTGGACATCAACGCCTCGGGTGTAGGGCGGGACATAACGAGCTTTATTTATTCCAACATTCCGACCACGGAAGGCGGTAACTGGCAGGGGCACATAGCGGGATCGCAGAACGTCACCAAGAATGTGATGGTGGACGGCGTGGACTCCACTGCTGGCTTGCAAGGCTTCGTCCAATCCATTGGCATGGAGGCGGTGCAGGAGATGAACGTGCAGATCAGCGGCGTGACGCCGGAAGGCGCCTCGACCGGCGGCGGCACGGTCATGTTGGAAATGAAATCCGGTACCAACCGCTTCCACGGCAGTGGCTTCGGCTTCCTGCAGAATGAGGCGTTGAACGCGAATACATGGGACAACAATTTCCTGAACGTCTCGCGACCGCGAAATCGTTTTGAAAGTTACGGTGGCAGTCTCGGCGGACCAATCCGAAAGGACCAAACGTTCTTCTTTGGCGCGTACGAGCGCTTCCACAACGCGCAGCTCGCTTTTGCGCCCAATCAAAGCACGGCTCCCACTCCGGCCTTCCTGGGTGGCGATTTTAGTGCCCTCCTTGGCGGGCCGCTGGTTCTCAATGGCTCTCCAGTCACGGACGCCTGCGGACGTCAAATCAACATCGGCGAGATTTACAACCCGTTGAACCCCGTGGTGAGTGGCGGCAACACCTGCTATCAGCCGTTTGCCGGGAATATTATTCCGCAGAATCAGCTCAGCCCCATCGCCGCAAGCATCGCGCAAAATCTGTACGCAAAGGGCTATACGCCAACTGGTTCGGGATTGGTAAACAACTTTCCCGCCTTGTCCGGTTATTCCAACGTTACCAGCACCCACTGGGATTTCAAGGTAGATCATAATCTCAATGCAAAGCAGCGGCTTTCCGCCGGCTTCAACTTGTGGAATTTCTACTCTGTGTCGCCCGGACAGCTCTGGCAGCTCGGGAGTTCAAATGGTGGGCCTCTGAGCACCGGTGATAACCAGCCGCAACGGGATTGGTCGGCTCGCCTGCAACACTATTACACGATCACTCCGACACTACTCAACACCGTATCGGTTGCCTACAACCAGCACATGGCTGCGGACAGACCACCGGCAGCGTTTAATCCAGGCAGTCTGGGAATTCCGGGTACAAACGGCAGCAACTTTCCCACCATTAACTTCGTGGAC
The DNA here is from genome assembly GCA_003224755.1 of Acidobacteriota bacterium. GTDB lineage: Bacteria > Acidobacteriota > Terriglobia > Terriglobales > Acidobacteriaceae > Gp1-AA145. Next base: position 13,938 of record QHZR01000167.1, on the reverse strand, counting down.
AATGGTGGCCTCGGAGTGAACGGTAATTTCGAGTCAACCATTGGGCCACCGTATAGCGACCGCTATACCCCATACAATTTCGTTATCGCCGATACCGTTTCGTGGGTGCGCGGGCGGCACAGCTTCAAGTTTGGTGGCGATGTGCAGATGCGCGGCATGAATGCTCTGTATGACGGAGGTGTTAGGGCCTACAACTTCACCAATGAGACCTTGGCGCCCAACGATAGCCAGGTTTGGCCTTTCGTGGGTTTTGCCTTCGCGAATTTCATGCTCGGCGAAGTACACGATGGAGCGCAAAGCGTCACCTCCGCCCTGTACGGACGCCGGAAACGCATGTCACTGTTTGCTTCGGACGATTTCAAGGTTACGAGCCGCATGACGGTCAATCTTGGCTTGCGCTGGGATGCTAATGGCCGGTTCCATGAGAAGAACGGCCATTGGTCCAACTTCGACATAGGCGTCAATCGCGGAATTTGGGGTCCTTACAACGGTGGCTGGGACTGGGCTGGAAGTGGAAGCGCTTCGTTTGAGCGCAACCAGAACCTCCATCAGTTTGGACCGCAGGTCGGTGTATCTTACCAGGCGCTTAACAAGTTGGTACTGCGTAGCCACTACGGGATCACGTACGCCCCGTTGGCGATGAATCAGTGGAATGGGGTTCCGGCGTTCTATCCGCCGGGATTCACTGCCGGCGCCTTCGGGTTCGCTGGATCGAACACTGTGGTAAACAATGTTGATGTCGTGCCTTCGTTTAACTGGGATACCGCAACGGGCGCGTACACCGGGCAGACGATCTTTCCGGCTCGCGTTCCTACGCAATCCAATATCAGCGGGGGCGTGGCCTACGTCTGGCCCGATGCGCTGACCATGGGAATTATCCAGAACTGGAATGTAGGCGGCGAATACGAACTCGGCAAGCGCACAGTGCTTTCAGTGAACTATCTGGGAAATCACGGCAGCCATCTGCATGATGGCAACATCTGGCCCAATAACTTCCCAACCCAGAGTGCATATCTGCAGCTGTTCAACTCGGGTCATGCGCAAGACTCGGTGACGGATCCCGCCAGTGCCGCTGCGGCTGGAGTTCCTTATCCGTACCCGGGATTTTCGGGACTGGCCTACCAGGCCATCTCGCCGTACCCACAGATACGGTCTCAGGCACCCGCAAACCTCTTCCTTGTGAACGCCGATATCGCTGCCAGCAACTACAAAGCCATGGTTGCTGAACTCAAGTCGAACGACCTCCACGGGATCACGATGGATGTGAACTACACGATGTCTCGCACGACAGGCAGCGCCACTCCAAACGGCGCTTTCGCCGACGCTAATTCGAGTTCGATCCCAACCCAGGATCCGTACCTGCTGCAGCATCTCACCAATCAACTGCAGCCGTGGGATTACACGCACCAGGTGAAGGGCTATGTGCTTTACGATCTGCCGTTCGGAGTGGGGCAGCGGTGGAAAACAAACCGCGAGTCAGTGGATAACTACTTGTTAGGCGGCTGGAAGATTGGCATGCAGCTAGGTTATCGCACTGGCGCGCCCCTACCGACCATCATGGCCCCCGGACAGTATCCAGGTTGGTCCGGCGTGTTCGCGCAAAGAAATACGGGCGTGCCTTTGTCCACTGGCACCTTCCAAGCGTACAATCCGGCTTGGGTCAACGGCGGCGGGGCAGGAGCTGATCCTGGAAGCGCTTACTTCAATGGGAGCGCATTTTCCCAGCCCGCACCGGGAACGTTCTCCACTGAGAAATATTCCTACAGCCCTTATCTGAGAGATTTTGGTTTCTCGGACGAGGACTTAAACATTGCCAAAAACTTACGCTTTGGTTCGGGGGAGCGTTATCAACTCAGCTTGCGGGCCCAGTTCTTCGATGTTTTCAACCGTCACCACTGGGGTACTCCCAATCTGGATCTGAATAGCCCCTTCTTCGGGCATGTCACCAGCGTCTCTGGAAATCGCTACGGCCAGCTTGGCGCCCGGTTTGAGTTCTAATCAGCCGTACCCATTCTGCCGGACCTCCCATGGGAGGTCCGGCAGAGAGACGGCTGTTTGGCCACTTCGCAAAACAGATCACCTAGCATTACGGAGACACGCACGTTGAGGAAAAACACGATTCTGCATAGGGCTGTGAAGATCGTTCTCTTGACGCTGGTTGTTTTCCTCAAAATTTCGCCTCAGTACCTGGTAGCACAGAAGTCGTCGCAAAGAAGCAGCGCAAATGCATCCCTGCCGAAAGTTCACTTTGATGGGCAGTACTTTGTTCGCGACGGTAAGCGGTTCTTTCCGGTTGGAGCGCACTGGGTCCCCGCCAAAGCAGCGATGCAGTGGCCGGTGCAATGGGACCCCAAAGATATTGAAGCGGATTTCGCCAAAATGCACGAACTCGGCTACAACATGACGCGCCTGGACATGATGTGGGCGTGGTTCGAACCACGGCCAGGAGACTATAACCCCGAAGCGTTCAAGGAGTTCGATTACCTGATTTCGCTAGCAAAGAAGTATCAGATTTATCTGCATCCCTCTTTATTTATAGGAGGAGAAGTTGGCGAGGCGTACTGGGATGTGGCTTATCGCCACGGGCGCAACCCGCAGTCCGACCCCGAGATGCTCCGATTAGAAACGAATCACGCCGCCGAATTTGCGCGGCGCTATGGGAATGAGAGCGCGATCATTGCCTGGGACCTCACGGACGAGCCACCGTTCTGGATTGTCGCATCGCAAACCACCGATGCTATGGCGATTAATTGGACGCGGCTGATTACGGGAGCGATTCGCAAGAACGACCAACTACATCCGATTGTTGCTGGAACCAGTCAGGAAGATCTCGACCACGGTCCGTTTCGACCTGACAACATTAAGGACGAAGTCGATTTTTTCAGCGTACATCCCTTTACGATTTATAACGCGAGCCTCTATCCCGATCCGATGATCTCGCAGCGGCAGACGTACGGCGCGGCATTTCAGATTGCACTGTCGAGCGGCGCCGGACATCCCTCGATGATCCACGAGATGGGCGCTTCGTCCGCGCAGTATTCGCCCGACCGGATTGCAACCTACGACCGGCTGATGATGTATTCGGGGCTCGGCACGGGCTCCATTGGTTTTGACCTGTGGTGTTACACGGATGCCTCGCCCGAGCAGTACAAGAAAGCGCCTTACCTGCGCACTCCGCAGGAAACCGCCTGGGGTATGACGACTTGGGACCGTCAAGACAAGCCACTCGCGGTCGAGTTCAAGAAGTTTTCGAAGGTGCTGGCGCAGCTGGATATGACCGGTGTTGTTCCAGCGTCGGCAGACGCAGCGATTGTTGTTCCGAATGAGTGGGCCAAACCGCACGGCGATTTCTCGCATTTCGGTTTAACAGGTCCGGAGGTCACTCCATACGTTTCACTGTTCGATGCCGATGCGGTGCCAGGGCAATCCCCTGCGAGTTTGAGCGATGACATTCAGTGGCTGCGCAGCTCATGGCTGAATTCATTCGTTCTGGCGCATCGCGCAGGATTGGCAAACTCGGCCCATGCTTCTGATGCCTTCTCCGCTGACTAGCACTAACAGCTACCTGGTCCACGTGCACACGGACTTTTACGAGAAGGCGAGGAAGTATGTTGAGGGTGGAGGATTTCTGTACGCGTCTGTAGCTGCGGATGCAGCGATTCCACAGATGGAATCACTGTTCGGCGCGCGCATGGCCGATACCGTCACCGCCGCAGATATCACCCTGAAAATAGTTGAACCATTCGGGGATTTAAAGCCTGGAGATACATTCCACTATTCCCTTCCGGCCGCGAACCCGAAATATTGGGGGGCTTTGCTTGAAGTGAAAGGCGGAGAAGTGATCGCAGTGGACCAGGATGGAAGGCCTGCCCTGATCGCGAACCAAGTGGGATCGGGTAAGACGCTATTGTGCGCTTACCCGATTGAGCAATATCTGGCGAATACGTCGTCGGTGTTTGAAAAGCCTGAGAACACACATTTGATTTACAAGGCGTTTCGTGACTGGGCCGGCGTTAAGCCGGCGTTTAGCACCGACCAACCAGATATCGAGATCGAAGCGCTCAACGGCAATCATCGCGGTTATCTCGTACTCGTGAACCACAGTGCCGAGCCACGCGATACGGCGCTCTCGAACACCGTAAAGATGCGCGAGCTCAGCAGGATTTCACCCGAAGGTACAGAATCGCTGCAGCTACCGAATTTGCAGATCAAGATGCAGCCGTACGAAACGACGATCCTGGAATGGAAGTAGAGGCGTAATTAAGAAAACCATGCGAGTTGCGGCAAACTTCGGATTCAAGCGGTACTACACTGCGGTCTGCGTCTGCTGTCTCGCAACTGTCTCGGTCTTGTCTGTGGCCGAGTCGAATGCAAAACCAGTTTCGGCCAGGGGCTATGGTCCGACCGAGTGGCCGCAGGCACTGCGAATGGCCGACTTCATCTTGTCACTACAGAATGCCGGCGGCGCCATTCCCGACGAACATGGCGTGATTACGGTGAATCAAGACTCGAACATGGATTATGCGCTGATCGGTCTTGCGGCTGCGTACGAGGCCACAAGAAATCCTAAGTATCTGGGGAGCTTCGAGAAAGGAATCGCCTGGCTGGCAGACCGGCAGGAGATGACGGATCCGGAGTGGAAAGGCACTTGGTATTACGTATATTCCGCGAATCCTCCCTACCAGCATATTCCCACGACTCCTGGTGCCGGACTCACGGATGCACGCGGCGTAGATGCCACGTCTGCGCTGTTCGCCTACTTGCTTTATCTGGATCGCAGGCTGACCGGGAACAATACGTTCGCTCAGAGATACTCAGCCAACGCGCGTGCGGCTCTGGATTTTGTTATCAATCACAACCTTAATTCTGATGGATTAAGCCGCAGCTCGTGGCAACTGCACGCCGACGATGGTAAGTGGCACTTCTATCAAGAAAAATATTCTGCTGACCAGGGAGATGTCTATCTTGGGATGCATGCGGGCGAGCTGATGTATGGCAACGCTAAGTATCGTCAGACGGCCGAGCGACTCAAAACCTTAACGTCGAGTCGGTTGTTTTCAACCTCCTTGCAACGCTATCTGCTGGGAATGGATGAAAACGGAAACCTGGACAGCAGCGACGATGGAAACAGCGCTGATTTTTCCCAGGGTTATTTGTCCTGGATCTGGGGCGAGAGCGAGCAGAGCCGGGCGGCTCTTACCTGGTTGCGGTCGAAGTTGCTGCCGGACGGATCTGTGGTGTCGAAAGTTGGAGCACCTGCATACAGCCTGAATGTGACGATGCTCGCGATGGCAAGTAGAGCGCTTGCACAGCCCGCACCGAAGACATCGCTTAATTGGTTTATCGATAACGTGTACGACTCGAAAACCGGCGGCGTCTATCACGATGCGGGGGCAGACGGGAAGCATGAATACAACAACGAGACAGCTTTTTGCGCCATCGCGTTTCTTGGTTTTTTACCGTTTGATTAGGTTAGCCACATAAGGACCAATGATGATCGGAGCAGTTGACATTGGCGGTACAAAGATCGCGGTAGGGCAGGTGGATCGAAATGGACTTCTGTTGTCCCAGTTGGAGTCTCCCACAGAGGCGGGCAAAGGGTACGAGCATGCTCTCGTCCGCATCGAGGAGATGTTGCGCGAAACAGCCAAAGACGCAGGCGGGCAGATGAGAGGCGTTGGAATTGGTTGCACTGGCCCTGTTTACCCCTTGAGTGGCGAAATTGGGGATGTCGAGTTTCTGCCGGGCTGGCAAGGCAAGAATCTTGTTGCTGATCTTAACCGGATATTTGGGACTTCTGTGGCTATAGAAAATGATGCTGACGCGGTAGCACTAGGTGAAGCGTTGTGCGTTGCCGGCAAGGGAAGGGGAAGCCTGATCTTTGCGACGGTCGGCACCGGAATCGGGGGAGGCATTGTTCTCAATGGTCAGCTCTATCGAGGGGTCGATTACTCGCATCCAGAGATCGGGCACCACGTTATCGACGCCTCCGGGCCTCGCTGCTATTGCGGTGCGCACGGTTGCTGGGAGGTGCTGGCTGCAGGGCCGGCTATGGTCGAGTGGTTCACATCGCAAGAGCCTAATGGTGTTTCTGGAACTGAGAATTTAACGGCCAAAAAAATCTGTGAGCTGGCGCGAGGAAAAAATGAACTAGCATCTCGAGCAGTGGAGCGAGAAGCCCATTATCTAGGCCTGGGACTCGCCAATCTCATCACTCTTTTCACTCCTGAGCTCATCGTTTTGGGAGGCAGCGTGATGAGAAGTCTTCCCCTGTTTTGGGATGGAATTTGGAAGACCATTGCCGCAAACTGCGGCGAAGTTCCTTTTGAAAAAACGACCCTGGCTTCGGCTTCGCTTGGGCCAGATGCACCTCTGATTGGGGCGGCGCAAGTATGGCAGCACCGTTTTGGTGGAAATGGGAGGACATCGTGATTACCGATTTTTCACAGATTGACGGCGAATATCTTCGAGATTTGCTGAACCAACCTCAAGCCTTGGAAGACACGCTGCAAGGACTCAACCAATCGCAGCAGTTGAAAGATCTGGCAAAACGGCTGAACAAAGGGAAGTTCCAGAAGATTGTTCTCACCGGCATGGGATCTTCGTTTCATGCACTGCATCCCCTGAGTCTCGAACTGGTAGCGGCGGGCTTGACACCGGTGATGGTTGAAACCTCTGAATTGGTTCATTACCAAAATCGTCTACTGGATCACAAGACTCTGGTTGTCGCGGTTTCGCAATCCGGTCATAGCGTAGAAATGGTGCGTTTGATTGAGGGTAATCGACGGCGCGCTGCCGTTATTGCCTTGACCAATACTTCGAACAGTCCACTCGCGAATTCCGCCGACGCTACTGTGCTTACACACGCTGGAAGAGAATTCTCGGTCTCGTGCAAGACTTACGTTGCGGCGCTGATCGCCCTGAAGTGGCTTGGGGATGTGCTGACTCAGCGCGATCTGCGCCTTACTCGCTTGCAATTGATGCAAGTGGCGCCAGCAGTGTCAGATTACTTATTGGGCTGGCAGCAGCACGTTAGTGCTCTGGCCAAGAGGCTCGCTGGTATTCGCCACTTGTTTCTTGTCGGCCGAGGCCCTTCGCTGGCCACCGTAGGAACCGGCGCGCTGATTGTGAAAGAGTCAGATCATTTCCACGCCGAAGGAATGAGCAGTGCCGCGTTCCGGCACGGTCCACTCGAGATGCTGGGACCTGGAATGTTCGTGCTCGTGTTCGCGGGAGAGGAAAAGACTCGAGACCTCAATGTCCGCCTGCTGCAGGACATTCTGGAGCAAGATGACCGCGCGGAACTGGTCGGGGAAATCGCATCCACGGCTGCCTTCCAAGTCCCTCAGCTTTCGCCGAGCCTCACACCTATTCTCGAAATCCTGCCAGTGCAGATGACGACATTAGCTTTGGCCGCACAGGTCGGGCGGGAGCCAGGCCGCTTCGAATTAGCGACAAAAATAACAACAATCGAATAAATGGCATCCCGTATCGAGAAACAGCGATCCGTATGACACGAGATAGTTACATGGTCGGTTTGGTTTTCCTGGTCTTCTTTGTGATGTCCTTGTTGACCAACATTCTTGGGCCGCTGGTGCCCGATATCATTACTGGTTTTCATGTCAGCCTGGCCGCAGCCGCATTCTTGCCGTTTTCGTTTTTTATTGCTTATGGAGTGATGTCGATTCCGGCGGGCTTTTGGGTGGAGCGATTTACTGAGAAACCGGTCATGATCGCTGCATTTGTGGCCGGAACCACGGGATCTTTGATCTTCGCGCTGCACCCAACCTACTCAGCTGCCGTGGCGTCACTTTTCGTGATGGGCGCGGGTATGGCCACCTTACAAACAGCCATTAATCCGCTGCTGCGTGTGGCAGGCGGTGAAGAGCACTTTGCATTCAACTCAGCTTTTGCGCAGTTGATTTTTGGCACGGCATCTTTTGTCAGTCCCAGAATTTATTCATACCTCGTGCAAAACCTTTCGACTCGTCCGCCAGACAGCAATTTGCTGCTGCGCACGTTGGCGAAGGTTACGCCGCCGGCATTTCCTTGGGCCTCGATGTATTGGATCTTCGCCGTCTTCACCATTGTGATGATTGCAGTATTGGTTGTAACCCGCTTCCCAAAAGTGCGGAGGACTGAAGAGGAAGCCGCTGGTTCTGTCGCGATCTATCGCAGCCTGCTTAAGCGGCCAATTGTATGGATGTTTTTTTTCAGCGTGTTCGCGTATGTAGGTTGCGAGCAAGGAACTGCGGATTGGATTTCGAAGTTTCTTTCTCAATACCACGGCTATGATCCACACATCGCCGGGGCCGCTGCCGTTTCATGGTTCTGGGGATTGCTCACCGCTGGCTGTTTTATTGGGATGCTGTTGCTGAAAATCTTTGACAGCCGCCATGTGCTAATCGGTACCGCTATCGGTGCGTTGCTCTGTCTGACTGTGGCACTTTTCGGGCCGCCCAATATTGCGGTTCTCGCGTTCCCAGCCATCGGACTATTCGCATCGGTGATGTGGCCCATTCTGGTTTCACTTGGACTGAATTCCGTCTCGGAGCACCACGGTCCTTTCGCTGGAATCCTGAGCACGGGAATTATGGGCGGTGCTGTGATTCCAGTCATCATCGGCCGCATTGGTGACCATTACGGATTGCGCGCCGGAATGGCTTTCCTGTACGTCACGTTTGGCTGCGTGCTCAGCGTAGGTTTCTGGGCCAAGCCCATCATTACGAATGCAACCATTAGCTTCAAGAAAGCAGTTGTTCAACCTGTTTTGTAATCCCTAACGGAGGAAAGAGAATGTCACCGCTACACTGCAGCAGAAGCCTGTTTTTTGCCCTTGTCTTGGCTGCCTGTTCGTTTGCCCAAAGCCCAGCCGCACCAAACGAGTCTGGATCCATCCCTTATTTGAAGTTGAGCCTACCGCGACATGTCATGGCTGAGGCTCAGTCGTGGGAAGGCAACGAGTTCCCTCATACCATGAGTGTTCTGGAATTCAAACATGATGGATTCCGTTATTGGGGATGGTACGGCCTGAACGAAGGCCGCGGTATTGGAGTGGCCCGAAGCAATAACCTCAAGGACTGGAAAAAATATGAGCAGAATCCCGTCTGGTCGAACGCGCGCTGGCCTTCGGTCCTAAAAGGCGCAGATTCGAAGCACCCCGAAATGCTCTACTTTGCCATTACCCGCGATTACGACACGCCCAGCAGCCACATTGTGCTGGCTACCTCCACTGACGGCCTGCATTTGACTGAGCAGAAAGTGCTGGTACCAGGAGTTCCGAATCAACGAAACCAGAACCCGAACCTGTTTCGTGATCCGCGCACTGGACGGTTCTATCTCACTTTCTATCGTGGCAACGATCATGACTTTTTTCAAATTATCAGCAAGAGCGCCGATTCGGTAGTGGATCTGGACAAGGCGTCAGAAAAAATCCTGCTAAAGGATACGAACACAATCGCAGCTCCTACGCTGCTCTACGTCAAGAACGCCAAGAATGCTGAAGGCAAGAAGGCAGGTATCTACTATCTTGCGACCGAGATTTACCCGCACCGCTACACCACCGATCCCACAGGGGAGTGGCTGGTGAAAGTGTTTGCGGCGGATTCACCCGACGGAAACTTTCAGCCGGTCGCTGGAAATCCCATTATGAGCGGACAACGAGCTTGCCTGTTCCAGCACATCTTCAACAATCGTTTTTACGGATTTGATTGCCACCTAGAGGTGCCCGCAGAAAACCATTGGATTCTGGAGGAAACCGAAGCACCGCTGCCGTGATGGTACTTCGTTCAGTTCTGATTAGGTCTCATTGATCAAAGGAACTTTAAAGTGGAACGACTGTTTGAATGCTAAGTCCATGAGGAGCACGTGGTGTAGAAAAAAGCTGAACTCAACGGGAACGTTGATTCAGACCACAACCACGGAGGCTCCTCAGAGGACATATGTATTACATCGGACTGGATGTACACAAGAAGAGTATCAGTTACTGCGTGAAGGACGCGAGCGGCCAGATTCATCAGCAAGGCAAAGCGGGGGCAACACGCTGGGAACTAGGAGATCTCTCCCGGAATAACTAGGCGAACAATAGGAGAATATCAAGCCCGGGAGCAACCATCTATTACATGCAAGCAGGAATATATACCTTGATCCAACGATGAACGTTTGGAGCCGCAAGCATTGTAAAGCGTACGTACAAAACTCTTGTGCCTCTCAGTTTGACAACTGGGATGGGAGTTCAACTATGGCGTTGCCATGCTCGGCGCCGATCTACTGCAGTTTGGAATATTCGCTACGGGCTTCTGTAAGTACATGGATACCTACGTCGGCATCCTGCCAAAGCGCTAAAAACTCCTTATAGGCGGCGCGAGCTTTGGCTCGTGCGGACGAATCCCCCAGCGCAGCTTGAGAAACATAACTACGCGCAAGTTGAAGCCTGGCCATGGGCGCGGTGGCGCTAAGCTGAACGATACCTGGGTTGTCGAGGACCTTCGACCATTCGACGGCAGCGAGCGCAAACTGACCTGAGCGAGAGTAAGCCTCGGCGCGAAGAACGACGGACGGCATGTGCGAATAAAACATGACCTGCGGATACAGGGTGTCCAAGGGCGCCGCGGTCTGCAATTCATTTAGCGCAGCTGCGGTGTCGTTTTTCTGCAGGGCGATTTGAGCGCGAATGGAAGGTAGCCAATATGACTGGACTACGCTGTGATTTGAATATCGCTTCTCCAGATCGTTCATGAGGGCCTTCGACTTGGCGAAATCTCCCATCCGTGCCAGAAGAATGGCGGCTACAGCTTCGCCTTCGCGACTGTTGGGCGCAATCTTGAGAGTTGTTCCCGCCATGCAGCGTTGAGCAGCCACACAGCCGCTTGCTCCTTGTTGCCGACTGCCAGAGCGGATTGCACGGCTTGCTGTGTCAGCTCATGAGCCCGGGCCAAATGTCCGCCGTATGCAGCGGCGTCGGCCTCCTCAGAAAGGATCTCGTGACGCAGGTTCGGCTTTTCGTCAAACCATGCGATTTGGCGTGCCATTTCCTTTTCGTCATTCTGATGGAAGGCAATGGAAAACATATTGACATGCGGAGTGTCATCGTCCAGCCCATTGCGTAGCATCTGCTCGTACGTGGCGCGCCCTTCATCGAATTTGCCGATGGCGGGCAGAAGCTCAACCAAGTTTTCTTGCGGGATCACGTCCCCCGGGTCCATTCGGCGCGCTTCCATAAATTTTGCAATAGCCTGCTCATACCGGCATACATCGCCGTAAAGGGAGCCGAAATTGTTTACTGCCTTCTCATCGTTGGGGTAGCTTTGAATCCATTCCGTGAACGACTCCACCGCCTTCTCATAATCCACCGTGACGAAGCTGTGATACTGGGCTGCAATGGCGAGATCGCTTGCGGGTGCTGGCACGTTGGCGAAGCGCGAAAGCCGCAGTGAATAAGTCCCGCGCCCGCCCTTCCTCGCCCGCATTGCGGTAAGCGATGCCGAGGTCATAGGTGGCCGTCGCGAAACCAGGCTCCAGCTTGACCGCGGTGCTTAGAAGCGGAACCGCCGCGACGGCTCCTTTCTCGCGCAAAGCTTTGAGACCCAAGCTCCACGCTTTTAACGCTGCAAACGAGGATGTAGTCGCCTGCGAGAGAGGCGTACTGAATCTCTGTACGCTGTCATGCGGTTCGCCTATCTTTTCTCGCAGCCTCCTCACCGCGCCTCCAAGCACATCCACGATTTTTGCCTTGCGCGACGCCATCCGTTGTTCCTCGGCCAGAGTTTGACCGCTCAAGCAATCTGCGAGTTTAAGACTGATGACAAACCCCGTTCGATAACGATCAATCGACCCGCTTACGAAGGCAACCCCATGGGTTTGCCGGCACACCGCCCGCACCACTTCGTCTCGCAGCGCGGCTGCTGGCGGCTGTCCCGTTTTTTTGCGGATAGAAGCGAAGCTGACATCAGAGAGGATGTTCAACCACGGCGACTCATCGAGCGCGGTCCGGAGTGCCTGCCTGAGTGTGCCCTCAAAGATCGCATCATTGGTATTGTTTGCAACGTCTCCCAAGATGATCAAGTCGTGTGCAGCCAATACTGATCGGTTCTCACGCTCAGCGGATGCAATCAAGCCGGGAGAAGCGCTCAGTGCACGGGGCAAGGGCCTGATAACAGCTAGGCACACAATTCCAATACTGATGATTGCTCCACAACAGAGATGCACTTGCGAAAAATGACGCAGGCCTTCTAAGCATGGTCTTCTCATAACATTCCCTCTGTGGGCATCTCTGCAACAAAACTTGTCGAAGGCTCCGCAAGATGCTTCTGCCTTACTGAAACAGGGAGAGATCGATTGCATCGGCCATCGCCTGATAGCCCGCATCATTAGGATGAAGATGGTCTTTCGATGCGTATCTTGGCAAAAGTCTGCTCAGATGATCCGGGTCGCGCAGGACCGCGTCGAAGTCGATGACGCCATCAAACGCGCCGCTAGTCCTGATCCATTTGTTTGCCGCCTGTCGAGTTGCTTCCTTCGATTCCGAGTAGTAGCCCGGAAAATCTACGCCTTCAAAGGGGCTGATGGTGGCACCAATCACTTTGACGCCGTGAACATGGGCACGAGAGATCAACTGGCGGTAGGCGGCGATCAAGTCCTCGGGGCTAGGAGCATCAGTTGGATCAGCGAGGTAGCTGCCGTCCAGCTTGGCGCCGGGAAAGCCGATGTCATTGATGCCTTCAAGCAGTACGATATGAGTGACGCCAGGGATCGCCAGAGCATCCCGGTCGAACCGAGCCAAAGCGCTGACGGCAAAGCAGCCAGCGTTCGCAATGAAGCAGTGGCTCAGCAGCCGGTTGCCGATTATGCCTTCGTTGACCACTGCTATCTTCGTCCCTTCGTCCATCTTTTCCAGACGACGGATGAGATCGCTCGGCCAGTTGTGGTCTGCATCTACGGTAGATCCATCGCCATCAGTGACCGAGTCGCCGAAGGCCACTACGAGACTCTGAGACGAATGCGCAGGAACGAGCACTGCACTGACCAGGATTGACGACTCAGACACAGCTCCAGCTTCAATTTTTGCAGCATGAGTATGGTCGCCATGTTGCGAGACCAATGCTCGCTTGAGCGCGAGCGCATGCCACGTCGGGGTAGCGACACGTTGGGGGAAGTAGAGGCTTATGCTGATCTCCTCTCCGCGCGTGACCGCAAAGGCCACTGGGTCACTGAGCACCGGCGCTCCCGCAGGGATCGTGACCGAATTCTTTCCTCCAAAAGTAGCGATCTGAATCGTTTCTGGTCTGATGCTTGAGGCGTCGTTTGGCACAGCTACCGTTGCCGATCCGACCATGAGAGGTGAGGAGCCGTACTCGTTAGAAAGGCGAATACAGATGTGGGTTCCCCCGATTGAAACCCGCATGCGTTCTCGTACTGTCTGGTCTTCGATGTTGAGCAACGGTTCGCGTGCATCGGGGCCTGCTGATTGTGGGCTGGCCGCCCAAGTGGCGATCCATCTACTTGGAGGGGTATTTCGAAGGGCGTCTCGCGTGACCAGCGCCAGTTGGAGAGTAATCAGAAGGAAGCAAGCCAGGACACAATTCCGCAGTTTGTGCATGCGCTGGAGTTCTCCGTTGAATCCGAAAACATCAGATCAATCTTGCTCAATTGGGACGCTACTTCATTGCCGAGTAGTCGGTCGGACGCATGTAGATCTCATCCACTCGATAGTTTTCGTCCACTTTGTCTATGATCGGGACAGCCCGATCCCTGTACCCTGGAAAAGCCGGGTCGGCGTGGAGCGCCGCCCAATTCTTTTTCGCTTCTTCTCGGCTGGGATGAGCCACAAGGTAGACGAACGTGTTCGCCCAGGCAGAATCATTCTCGGGCACCCAGTAACCGAGAACATTGAGATTGTGCTTGTCTTGTAGCTTGGATACATCCCGAAAGATGGACTCA
>QHZR01000166.1 GCA_003224755.1 Acidobacteriota bacterium | reverse complement strand
CGCTCTAACGGTCGGGTTCCCACTTCCCACCAGTGGGTGATCAAACTACCAGATGAGTGAAGATGAGGGGTGTGCGCCTACGGCGCAGATGCTGATATGTTTTATATTTCCGGCGAGCGTTCGAAAAAATACGGACTCAGATGATCGCTGACAGGAGGCAGAAAGGGCCGAGCTGCAACCTCGCAAGGATTTTTTAGGGCAGCGTGTTGTATCGAGTCCAAAAGATGCGCGTCGGCTGCGCGATCTGGATTTCTTCGAGGAGTTTCTGCATGCCCTCGCACGGGACATTCTGCGAGCAATGGCCGACTTCAATTTCCAGAAGAGTAGGACGCAGTGTGGGCCGTAAGCCGTCACCTTCCAGATTCCGTTTCTGGACCGATGTCCGGTTATGCGACTATACGTCCATTGGGCAAAATCGCTGCCCCGTGACACACAGGACTAGAAGCAATGCTGCCTAAATGCCCCAGCTGCAAGAATAGTCTGCAATTTACACAGTTGCGGTACAGAGACCCGTTTCCCTGTCCCTTATGCAGTCAACTTCTATACATTCCGCATGCTTATACTGTGGCTCGCACCTGGGCCATTCTTCTCATTTCCGCAGCGGGGTTATACTTTATTGGTTTACGTGGATATTCTCTGGTGCTGGGGGCGATTCTGGCCTGGGTTCCTGCCCTGATCTTGGACGCGATCCTTGTTAGGGCATTCTTTCCCCCCATTATCCGCACCGATAAAAACATAACCTCGAATTTCACTACCCTTAACCTGTGACCATTGAGACCACCCGACTTACCGGGCACTTGAATCCTATTTTCTACGAGTGAAGGCCACAGCGAAAAACAGTATTCCAATCAGAATCAAGAATGGAAAGAACATGGGAGCGTGCCAATAAGTTAGGTAGTGCAATCTCCCGCGCACCACGTTGATGATGCCGCTCGCGATCAATCCCAGTCCTACAACCGCGATTAGCAATCGCTGACCGAGTGTCAAATCCCTTGCCTTATTAGCTGTTCGGTTCATTCGGTTCCTCATTGCTTAGGAAGAAGAATACAAGATCGCCCGACACTCGGAAACAATTCACGTGTCCGGTTAGGCGACTTATCAGAGTTGAGTGCTAGCGTGAGTTTGCGCCTTAGCCCTTAGCCGAGTCATGAGAAGATTTCTACCATGACCCTGAAGTCCTTCCCTTACAAATGGACTTGCCTACTGGGACTCATCGTCCTTGGGTCGCAGCTCTGGTCGGCCACCTTACTTGATGGTCTCAGTTTCCTCTTCGGAATTCTTTCCATCCTCGGCCTTTTTGTGAGCCTGATAGTGAGCATTGTTCTGGCCGCATTGGAAAGATCGAAGGCAACTCTTTACCGAGTCCTCATAAATGTCGCCCTTTGCCTCCTGATCTTTCCTACAATGTGGCTCGGAAATTCCCTAAGGGAACGTCTATTCTTGATGCATCTGACCAGATTTCAGGAGGTCACAAATTCGCTGATAGAGAATCAGACTGCTAGGCTGAACCACGGTGATTCCCATATAGGCGCTCAGCTTCCGCCCGCCTATTCCGACCTGCATGTGGCGGAGAGAGTTTTGATCGATTCCAAACAGAAAAACATCACGGTCCGTTACGCCAGCCGTGACTCAAGTGCTCTCGGCCACAGGGGTTACATGTACCGATCTGATGACGACCCTGCCGCGCTCGGTAGAGAGTTTCCGACGTACGGATATTCCCGCCTTGCCCCTCACTGGTTCTTCTTTTCTGACTGAGTTAGCTGCCCGATTCCCCGCTAGATTCGGATTTTGAGCACGACCGCGATTTTGCTGGCGAGCCAAGAGATCGACAAACTGAGGCGGCATGAAATGAGTGCACGATGAAGAAAAGAAAGAGCACACCTCCCGGCCACGTTGCTGAACAAATCGTGAGGGGAATGATAAGAACGCTGGGCCGTAAGTTGAAAAACACGAGCCTTACGCCAAGGGAGACCCTAGCTCTGCTACGGGAGCAACGGAAATTGGCCAAGCAGCTAGAAGCGAGCACCCGCGCCCGCATTGAAAATGACAGAGAAGACGAAATGAACCGAAACATAGCGGCAATGGAAGCGGCGCGGAGCGGCAACGAACCTGCAACGCAGCCGAAAGATGAAATGCATGATGGCGCGTAAGCCCTTGAAAACACTAGAAACGCTCGGGCCGATTTCCATAGGAGGCCGTTTGCATCGGCACAAGGAGAAAAATGGCCAGTATTGAGAGACAGGTAGATGATTTGCAAGATAAGGTTGACCAGCTCCAGCGCCAGTTTGACGAATTGGTCAGGAAAGTAGCAGAGCGCATCGCACAAATTGAGATCAAGACTGGTGGCTACACAACGCGGTTCTAAGGATCGCGTGCCCAACAGTGTAACTCTCTGTCGTTGTGTATCACTCATCGGTGCAAGTGCCTAATTTGATGAGCAGGATCGGCCAGTTTTAGGGCGGGGAAAAGTGGGTACAGTTACACTCGGCCCATCAGCGCAACCTGTCGGGCGCGATCCGCTTGGTCTACCGTTACCTCGAAATAGTGAACCGTCGAGGATAGCGACTTGTGCCCCAGCGCCAATCTCATTTCCTTGATGTCGCAGCCGCCATCAGCCATGCGCTGGCCCAAAGTATGTTTGAGTGCGTGGATTCCTCGTGAAGCGTCAGGAACGCCCGCTAATGCGCAATAAGACCTGAACAGGCGATACACCTGGACGCGGGACAGCGAACCACGCTTGTTGCGTGAGGGGAAGAGGAACGGCGAATTATTGATTCGCAGCGCCAGCCATTCCATGAGCACTTTGCGCTCATCCAGCAGCCTGTCAGAGTTGGCCGAGAGGCATTGCAGCGTTTCGAGTGATCCCTTTGCCCGCTTTACGCGCACTGTCCAATCTTTCGTGTTGATGTCCGACAGTAGCAGCTTGCCGCATTCACTCGCCCGCATGCCGTGGGCATAGCAGAGCAGCAATAGCGTGTGATCGCGGAGACTGTTGGCACGAGCAGCCTTGAGAACTGACAGCAACGCAGGCCGAGTCAATGGTTGCATGCGGTTCATTTGTCACCTCGAAGACCTAGTTTTTGGCGAATGTAGTCGCTGATTTTGGCCTTGCCCGCAGTGTGCTTCAGCTTGCCATATTCGGCGGCTGTGACGCGGATCGCAATCTGCTTGCTCTGGCGTTCCTTTGCTGCTTTCTTTGGCCGACCCATCTTCGCCATGACTTATTGTCAATCAATTAGTAGATATTGTCAACCACAAAATGAGGCACGGCAAAAATAATTTCGGCAAATACCCAAAGCCCGACGCGCTTCTCGGACGCCGGATCGTTCGGCTCATTTCTTCCGTGCCGATTTCTTTTCGTGTGCGCTCGCGGTCATCGGAATCGCTGTGGGCCGAACCGGGGGTCCCATTGGGTCCCGGTTTCAAGTCGGGTGCGCACCACCCCAAAGTCATGCTCGGCCAGCCCAGCGGCCAGGGCCACGCCGGGCACTTGGCTAATGCGGATTGCTATCCAACTCCTTTTCCAGTCGATCCACTCGGTCTTCGAGTCCGCTGAGTTTCGCTTGGTCGGTCCGCAATTGCTCATTGGCTTCCATTTCGGCGGTTTGCCTTTGTTGTTCTTCACCCGCCAGATTTTCAAGTTCTGCCTTGAGTCTGGAAATCTCGTTCTGGATTGCTTTCCGGTCTGCTGGTGAAGCATCACTGTTGTCTGCGAATTCTTCATTCCGTTTCAAAGAGGCGGCTACAGCCCTCCGATGGTCCTGCGTCTGAGCAAGCTTTGAACGCTCGTCATTGAGGTGTTGCGAGGCACGCGAAACGGTAGCTTCCTGAATCTGTAAGCGATAGAGCAGAAGTTGCGCTTTGAGCGCGTATCCATTGGAGGCTTGCAAGTCCTTTCTCAGTTGTCGGACCTCTGCCACAAGAGCTTGCATACCCTGTGACTCACTTGAAGTGGACTGAGCCAAGCTAGACGCCGAGAGAAGTAAAAAACATGGAACAAAGAGCCAAGTGCGACGCATGGTTCACCTCACAGAGAATTCTAGGCGTGAAATCGAGCGGACAAGATTATAGGGGGAGTAGCGTCAGAAGGAAAATTTAGGAAAAGTATGGAGCTATCGACAGATTTACCGTGCGGCCTTAGGGCCGTGCGCGAACACATCGAGCATCGTGGCAATACGCGCCTACCCATGAACGTCAGCGTGGAGGCAGATGCGGCTTTCAGGGTATAAATGGAATGCGAACCCAGAAGGACGTTCGGAATGAAACGACCTCTTTCCAGAATACCCCTCACGCTTACTCTGGTAGCTGCTGTCGCGTTCGGGGGCCTATCCCAACAGCCCCGCACTTGGCAAGACCCATCCCCGCACATCACGCAATTTGTGACTGTGGACAAAAATGTTCGCTTGGAGGTCCTTGATTGGGGCGGTTCTGGCAGGCCCCTAGTGCTACTAGCAGGCGGGGGAGACACAGCGCACGTATTTGACGATTTCGCGCCCAAGCTAACGCCCAGCTTCCACGTTTACGGCATCACGCGGCGCGGCTTCGGCGAATCCGGTTTTTCCCGCGAAGGCTATGGAGCGGACCGGCTGGGGGACGATGTGATCGCGGTCCTAGACGCGCTCAAGCCGGAGAAGCCCGTTCTGGTGGGGCATTCTCTCGGCGGTGAAGAGATGAGTTCGGTAGCTACGCGATACCCCAACCGCGTCGCTGGGTTGGTCTACCTCGAAGCTGGATATCCATACGCCTTTAATAACGGCAAAGGACCTACGATGAAGGAGTTTCAAGATGCAAGGAAGCTCGCGCCGCGTGCTCCCCCGCCGAGCGAATCCGCTTTGGCCAGTTTTGCTGCATTACAGCAGGCCTGCATGCGAGGCCTTGGATTCACTTACCCCGAAGGAGAGCTTCGGCAGCAATTCACTACGACTTCGGACGGACGAGTTGGAAAGCAACGCGATTTCCCTGGTGACGGGGTGATGCTCGAAGGCATGAAGAAGTACGCCGATATTCCCGTGTCCGCACTCGTAATCTTTGCCATCCCGCACGCTCAAGCAAAGTGGGTGAATGACAGCACGGACCCCAAGGTGCGTGAGGCTGCCAAGGCTTATTCCGCAGCGGACCTGGTTTTGACAACCAGGCAGGCGAAGGTATTTGAAGACGGCGTCCCAACCGCACACGTGGTCAGGCTGCGTGGTGCGGATCACTACGTCTACTTATCAAACGAGGCTGACGTGCTGCGCGAAATGAAATCCTTCCTCAGCACGCTTCGGTAGCAACGCGGTAATCGTCGAAGTGGAATGCGTGCATCCAGCCTGTCCCCACCGATTCAGAAGCGTCGCAGTCGCAAGCCTAATAAAAGCGAGTGCGTCTGTGGATGCGGAATGAAAAAGGTTCGAAAGCGCCGATACGTCAGCGGCCACAATCAATTCTCCGGATGTCCATCCGAGCGTGTACCAGCAAGTACCCGCTATACGAGTCAGGGGTAAAGCAATGACAGGCGCGAAAGGACCTGTGTCCCCCGTCCCTACCGTTGCTCGGCTATACTTCCGCTCTTGCGGGGTTGCGAAAGGTCCGCCCACATCCCAACCGCTGAATACAGTTCCAATCCAACGGCATATCGCTTCTTTGTCAGACGATGACAATAAATGACTTTTGCCCGTGATTGGATGCTGCCGTGGTAAGACTTCACGATTACGCGCTCTCCTGGTTTCCACGCACGCTCCGTTACAACCCGGACGCCATGTAAGCTGACGTTTTCCGTAAATGCCAATTCCGTGATGAACGGCTGCGTCGCACTTGAGACCTGTAGAGCCACGGTAGCAGGGGTCCGCTTCTGGATTCTCTTGCAGTCAGTGGGCATCCGGCAATGCTCCTCTCAGGTATAGGACGTGCGCGGAAAATTAACCGGGATTTCATGTCCGAAATGATAAGCGAAACGTATAGGGCGGAGTCAATCGCCGCGAGCAGTCGAATTGCACATTTCGTAAAGAGGATGGCAAGGCCAGGAGACATAGTGGGCGGGGTGATTACAAATTCCAAAATGGTGGAAGCATGAGCGCCGCGCAAGAAAACACAGCAACGAGATGCACGAACCATTCTCACTATTTGCTGATGATAAACACCGACGCCGGGCGATGCCCCACCTGTGGCCGAAAGCTATGGCGTAGGTCCCCACAAAAATGTTCGCGCCACGGCGTTTGGTTTTGTGCGGAGGGATGTTTTACGGAAGCGGAGTTGCGAGAACTGAAAGGAATCTTACATGAAGACAGTGAGACAGAAAACTAACGCCGTGAAAGATGTGTCTGGCAACGGCAATCGTGTCGCAGACGGGGCCACGCTTGTGCAGGAGGGTAACTCGCCCGCCGACCACGCGCATGTTTTGCATAGCTCGCCAATTTCGTTGAAGCGCAAGCAATTGGAAAACGACTTGCAGTATCAAGATGCGGCCATCAATCGAACCCGCGAGGCAAGCACCAGCCGCAAACGGGCGAATAAAGAAACGCGCCCGCTGTAAAGAGTTCGTGCCCCGCTATTTTGGGCCACGCAGTTGCACATCTCTCATTAAGGAAATTTCAATGGCAAATCAAAACCCACAAGTAGACGTAACTCCAGCTTCAGGTCCGGCTGGACTCAATCTGCATTTTCATGGGCCTGCGGGAAACAGTGCATCCGCGTACAACGCGAATACCGATTTCCCGGCACCGCCCAAGAGCGGTACAGCGGTCGTGGTGAAAATTAATGGTACTCCTGGTAGCCAGGTCCGATTTGCAAACCCAAGTTGATCCCGTGCCCGCCTAAGCGGCCCACTCGCAGCACAAATTTTGCAGTCAAGGAAAACAGCAATGGCACAAATAGATCAGACATTCGTATTTGGCACGACCGGCGCAACGCAAGAGCATCATGCCGGAAATCCGCAAGGCTCATCGGGCACCAACCCCAAAGGCCCCGCTGACGCGCCAATCGTCGGACAGAAAGTGGTGGTCCCAAAGTCGGTGAACACCACAGTGGGCAGCTCGAAAATTGTAAATCCTGCGTGAAGGTCTACGGGGATCGTGTTCGGAAATTAAATGGCAAACGTTCAGAAGTGCGACCGCCTATGAATCAATCAACCTACCATGCCGTCTACAGCGATGGCGGAACTTATGCCGTCGTGTACGACCCCAAAGAACGCAAAACCTATCTGGCGACCACGGACGGCGGATTTATGTCCGTGCCTTACCTTGTGAACGATGCATCGTTTGTCCGCTACGGTTTTGACTACGCAGCCCCAAAAGGATTGCGTGGCTGCGACTGGGCCACGAATGTTGGGCAACTACACGCACACCTCGCACTCTTGACGCCGCCCGCCAAGCCCACCCCGCCGACGCCAGTCCCGCAAGCGCCGGAAGATTTCCGTGTGCACGTCGAGGCTGGTGATTCGTTCCGCGTGCTGCAAGAGGTGGGAGCAAAAGCCACAACCCAGTATCGAAACAGCCGACAGCGAGCTAGGCAGGAAATGCTTGCGCAACTGAACCAGCCGAACGCGCAAAAAATTCAGGAAGTCCGCCGTATCCAGGGCGAATACGCTGCTCAGAAGCGCCCACGTGGTGGCGGGGAATTTATCGTCAAGAACCAAGAAGAGTAAGGTGTGTTCAAGAAGAAAGCTGCAAAAAGACACTGCAAGTTCTGTTCACGGCGGTTCGCTGTTGCATACCATCGAGGAAAGTTCTGTTCTGCCGCGTGCTACCACAAATATCAGAAGCGCAATCACGCCGCCAATTTCAAAAACTTGACGGGCCAAAAATTTGGCAGGCTGACGATCATTAAGTGTGTTGGCTCGGGGAAGAAGCAGTATGCCTTTTCTTTTTGGTTGTGCAAGTGTGATTGCAAAGGGCCGAACTCTTTGGTTGTGCGTTCCGGGTCTACGCTAAGAAAATTCAAGAGGCATGGGCCGACAGCGAAATGGAAGTGCGTTCCTTCTTGCGGCTGCTCTGTTGCCGAAGGTAACAAGAATCCTCGGCCACTCTACAAGTTCAAAATTCGACGACCCCCCGGCCAAGCTGGCTTTAGACATCTTTTGAAAGGGTACAAGTCACATGCCCGCAGCCGGGGATTAGATTGGTGCCTGTCGGAAATACAATTCGCACTTCTGACCAAAAGTAATTGTCACTACTGTGGCGTAGTCCCTTTCAAGGTGGTGCGGTCGGGTGGCCGCGACAGGACGCAAGATTACGCATTCAACGGAATTGACCGCGCAGATAATTCGGTTGGATACGTTGTCCAGAATTGCCTCCCGTGCTGTGCAGTTTGCAATCACGCCAAACACACCATGTCGTATGCCGCCTTCATGGTGTGGTTAGAGCGCATCGCAAAATTCAAAGAAGCGGCTTGACCCGCTATTTCAAACGGAGAATATGATGCCGGTATTTAATGTGTTCGAGCAAACAAACGTACGACGGAAAAAGAATACGCCCTTCAACGACGGCGTAAGTGCCGGGACGGCGAAAGTTTCATCGAGTGGCGGGAAGAGCCGTGAGGAATTGAAAACGCTGGGCGAAAGAAATGGCTGGACCCAGCGCGAGTTGTCGATGCGCGAAATTCATCAACAGATGGGCGCAGACGAGACGTTGTGGCACCAAACCTTCAACAAAGAGAATTTTGATAAAGCCGTCGAGCGCGACGCTGTTGTCAAGGAACGGACAGTCATCAATCAAAAGTGGGACGCAAAGAAGCTCTGGGACGATGTTACGAAACCAACACCTGAGCAGGCCGCCGAGATTGCCAGTGCGCTCGAACGCTTCAAACAAACTTATCCGCAATTTATTCAGAGCCGCGCCGAGAACGGAATTATTTTGCTGGGGCTGCGGGACAAAAACATGGCGGTGACGTTTGAAAATCTAGTCGAGTCCTTCGAGGACTGCGCCATGAAGGGACTCGTGCATCTCAATCCCTCAGCTATTGCTTTGGGCAGCCAGACAGATATTTCGGGGGACGAACTCCTGCATCACCAAAATTTCCACAAACTCATTCAGCCCCAAAAGCGTATCAGCGATGTGGACCGTTTGTCCGCTGATGAATTTTTCCAGCAGAACAAGGAAGTGCTGGCGGATCGCAGGACGCCTCCGATTATCCAAGCCAGAAATGCCAAGGCCGCAAGTACCGCCGCTCTTCTCCAGCAAACGGAAACCAGCACCGCCAAGAGTGGAAGCACCAGCGTTACTGATTACGAGCGTGAGCCAAGAGGCGGGTCGGGAACAAGCGCCATAACCGAAATTGAAAAGGCGTCATTCCGCAATCTGCTTAGAGATTTGAGTTCACAAGAATTTGCGGAACGGTGTACAGACCCGCAATTCAAAGCCGCTGTAGACCGATTAGGCGAGAAGTAAAGCCCCTCAGTCAATAGTTTTTCCGGCGCTCCCATCGTGGGATCGCCTCTCTTTCATCTCATCGCACAATCAGGAAAAAGTACATGGCATTCGAAAACGAAGATACTGGCGCAAACACTGGCGCAAACACTGGCGGCAACGATGCCGTAGAAGCACTGCCGACGAACGCGCCGACTGCGCCACCTATCCCGACTTCACCATCCGCAGCTACGGGTGCGCCGGCAGCACGTCCCGCACCCGAAGCCCCAGCGCAAGCACCGCCGTTGACTCCCGGCCCTGCCGCACCGTCACGATCCTTCATGGGAGCGCTTGCCCACGCATTAATTGGCTCGACGATGGCGACAGCAGCTCGCGGTGTCAAAGCATTGGCTGGACCGCCTCCCGTGGATTCGTACAGCACTGACGCGAGTGGGAAGATGACTCCGAATTATGGACGGGACCATACCGCAGATCGCCTCTCTCGTCTAGCACTGCACGCCCTCGAAGGATTGTCATCGGGCGCACAGATGCCTCCCCAAAAATCGAGGATGGCTGCGCTGGCTGGTGGACTTGGAGCAGGCGCGAGCGCAGTACGACAACAAGCGCAGCAACAAGACTCACAGAAACGCCAGCAAGCGCAAGACGAATACGAGACCCAGCAAAAAGCGATAATGAATCGTGCCACCATCGCTCATAACAACGCCAGCGTCTACCGGGACTACCTAGATTCCATGACCCAGCAGTGGGATAGGGACCCGGAGTATTCGAATACGCAAGCAGTGAAAGAATCTCTCGACCAATTCAACGAAGAGAACTCCGCCAACAAACACGACTACCAAATTCTTACCCCCGAGCAAGCGACAAGCCCACGATGCCGACTCCCATCCCCTCGGCAATAAAGTAGTCGTGGGCGCTCTTCGCCCCAAACCCATGACTGATAACGACGGCAAACCGCTAACGAATGAAGACGGCTCACCGAAGATGCAGGGGCAAGTTCTCGTCATGGATGGAACACACGACGGGAAAATTTCGCTCCCTCAGGCTTACATTTCAGATTTACAGCGGTACAGCGGTCTCGTAGGCAACGCTAAGAATTTCAAGGCGGGTGACGAACTCACTCCGCTACAGTTTGCCCGCGTGAATTCTCTTCGCTTGCAGGCCAAGCAAAAAGCACAGGTCGGATGGGAGAAGCCCGAGACGGTTTACAAAGACGGGAAGGCGATGAAGTTCAACGCCGCCGCGCCGGAAGGTGAGCAGTTGCGCGAGTATCCCGAAGGTGCACAGCCAAACATTGAGAACAAACCCGCAGCGCAAGCCGTCGAGACAAAACTAAAGGCTGGGCAAACGGCGGAAGCGTGGGCCAAGGCGAGAGAGGCGGACGCCAAGCGCCTGACCGAAGATGGCCGTCATATTGATGCATTCGGAAACGTGTCCCCACTAAACGAAAAAGAGTTCAATAAGCGTTACGACGCCTACAACCGCAGCAAACAATACCAGACCTTGCAAATTTTGCAGGGCAGCTACCAGCAATTTCAAGAAGCCGTAAGCGATCTGAACAGCGGCAAGGAGTTGACCGGAGCTGCAAGCGTCGTCGGGCTTTTCAATGCGATTGGTATTTCCGCGACGCCCCTTGCAGGCAAGGGATTTCGTATTAACGAAAACACTATCCGCGAGCATGTGGATGCGCGGGGCCTGGACCAGGCCGCGTATCAAAAATTGCTGGCGCTGAAAAACGGAGACGTTATCACGCCACAACAGTTGAAAGACTACGCGAGCATTGCTACCGGTGTGTACCGCGACTCGTACATCAATGCAGCCAACGAGGAGTTCCGTCAGGTCGGCATTGTTGACGTTCTTCCTCGCGGAAACAATATGCCCATCGATCCGATGACCGCACGGTTGTACCTGACCATCGCAGGAAATAATCCCGACCTGGCAACGGAAGCTGCCAAAAAGCATGGTTGGGTAGTGCCAGCCGTGAAAGGAAATCAATAATGGCCGACGAGAATATTTTCCATCAATTGGCCGCACAAGACGCGGGTGCCAAAAGCACTGCGGCCACAGCTACAACTCCAACTGAGCAAAACATTTTTCACGTTCTTGCCGCGAATAACGCAGATGGCACAAACCCCGATATTGGCACCATCGGCGGTCAGCCCGTGAATCTTCGAACGGGTATCGGCGCTTCGCAGGCCGCACAATCGCAGGCGGCTACGCGACTTTCTCGGCCAATACTGAATGAGCCGCCTGACATCAGCAACGTTCTGGAGCAGCCATCTTCTGGCGGGTCTCTCATTCCCCATGATGAAATCAAACGGCAAGGAAAAGAAGGACTCAAGACCGCAGCGGTAATGGCCGGTGCGAGCATTGCACCTGAGTTGCTGCCCGAAATGGAAGGTTCGGGCATTCTTGCATACCTCGGTCGCTTGTTGGCTCGGTCTGGTGCAGCCGGGGCGGGGGCTGGAGTTGGGTCCGCAACAGGTCAAGCCGCTACCGGCGAAAATCCATTCTCGAAAGAAAATCTGAAAGAAACCGGAGAGGTTGCCGGGACAACTGCGCTGGCATCCGTTCCGTTTGAAGCGCTGGGCGGATTAGTGAAAACCAAAATGGGCCGTTCTGCGGTCAATCAATCTCTCGGCGCACAAACGCGAGACATCACGTATGGAAATCCCGCCAAGGCGCTCATCGACGAAGGGATTGGCAGTGTGACCAGCGGCGACTACGAAGCATACAAGTCGGCTCTACGCGCTGGAAAGTCTCCAGCCGATGCCGCTCACGCTGCGGGTGGAAGATTTGCGGCGGTCAGTCAACGAATATCAGAGTATGCTCCGCAACTCGATAAGATGTTGGCGCAATCCACGAAGGTCATTCCCGTCGCCGACGCAATTGACGCCCCCCTGCACCAAGCCGCCCTAGACATTATCAACAACCGCGCCATGACCGATGCAGAAAAAGATGCCGCCATCAACCAACTCGGTTCGCTGCAAAAATCGTTGAAGGAAGGTCTCGGTCAGACCGCTACGCCGCTGGAACTGAACAGAATCAAACAACAAATCGGCAAGCGTGTGAATTGGGGAGGCACGGTTTCGATTACGGACGAAGTTAAGCCCGCTTATCGCGCTCTCTATGGAAACATAAACAAACTCGTCTCCGATGCCGTACCCGAAGCGCGAGACCTCAATGAGCGGCTATCAAACCTTTTGTCTGCGCACGGGGACCTCGATACGTTAATGAAGGCCGAAGAGGTTGGTCGTGGCGGTGGAATCACTGGTGGGAAAATTGGAACAACGATGGTTGGAGTTGCGGAGAGAGAAGCTGGACGGGTATTGCCGGGAGTTTCGAAAGCGGCAAAGGCTTCCGCGTTGCCCGCGAGGACTGCAGCCGCAGCCGCAACCGAGCATTGGGTGAAAGTGCAAACCAGCGATAAACAAATGTGGGAGGTTCATCCCGAGGATGTCGCGGAATTACAGCGTCGTGATCCTGGCGCTAAAATTCTTCAATAAAGGCGAAGCCCTCAAGAGAACGGTTGAGAAAGAGGGCCGTTTTTAGCTTTCTTCGGAGACATGCGGGTAGACTATAGGTAGAGATTGTCGGCCTGTCAATTGCCTAGCGGGCAACTCACTAGCTTGCGGCGATTTGGCGATGCGCGAGTTCGAAGAACTTCTCAAGCCAGACTGGGAGCAGTTCGAGCGGCGGAGAAAACATCAGCACGGCGTTCATCAACTAGAGCAGCACCAGCAAGTCTACTCGGTCGAAGGAGCCGACCCCGTCATCTGATCAGACGTTGGAGAAACTTGTATTTTTCTAAAGGAGTATCCAGTAAGCCTGTGTTTCGTGTAGATGTCCACGAACAGTTGCGAAACGTAGACCGCTGGATAAAACTCCTTGAGTCTGACGATGTGAAACTCGCGGAGTGCGTCTTCGTTTAGTACAGCTCTAATTAGACTCGAGATTTGACCGATTTCGTATCCTTCTCCATCCTCCTCTGTAAATATGTCAAAATGTGACCGCTTCCAATCCAGTGCCGAAGCCATGTTTATAATGTTGGCGATCGAATAACCGGGGTGTTCGGAATTGTCCGACTTAAGGACGCGAATTGGTAGATATTGGATTCCGGCAACGCCGCCGCCCTCTAATGCCGACTGCATTCTTGAAGAAAAGATCAGCAACCCAAAGTGGTTTGCGAGCCCATCGTCTGGAGGTCCGTCTTCGGCAGGGGAGGTGGACTGAATCCACCCTTGGCACTTCCAGTCCTTGATCGGCTTGCCTTCGTCGAAATGCCATCGCTTGAACCCCTCGAGATTACCCTTGCTAGAGACGTAGTACGGCGGTTCATCGTCTTCACATGCTGTAATAAGGTCGTACCAATTCATGAAGCGCCTTTCACATAAGGTAAGCGGGGATTGTCTTCTAGCTGCCTTCGAAGTGACCTTAGTGCGCGAAGTAGACCCTGCTTAAATGCCTCTCCGCTTTTGCCATCAGTATATCTTCTAATTGTTCTCAAGACGTGTTTGTGATACTCGATTGTGTGGCGGCCCCTATGACCTGCCAGATCGATCAGATTCTCCGCATCCTTTTCGATGTTCATACCTGCTTCTTCAAAGATCTCTTCAAAAGCTTTGCCAAAACGTCCGTAAAAGGTAGCTATGTGATGTTCTTCTGCCACCAGTCCTTCTTCTTCAAATCCCGGCAGAAAAAGCGCGGCGAAATTGAGACGGTCCAAAGCCTTGTCGTCCTCTTCGGTCGAGGGAACCATCTCGGGCTCCAGGTTATTCATGAGGCCATTCCGGCCGGTAAAGACATAACCAATTCTCCTGCCCAAGTTCTCGCCAGATGCGAGAGTATTGTGAACAAACATAAGTCCGACCTCTCCTTTGGTCCCCGTGGTTCGCGGAGCGCTTTGAAAGAGGGCACGGAGTATTCGAGGAAGCAGTGGCATTTTTGCTGCGGGGCAAGGCGATGAGCCGGACCCACATCCCGGATCGTGGCCGTCGTAATCCGTCCCACTTATTGGGTTGTTCCCCGTGAAGGCGTAAAGGTTGAGAGTCTGGGGAATGCCTAGATCTGCGTACGGAACTGGCTCAGGTTCGTCGGACCAATCCGGCGTAATGAAGCGGCCCATGCTCGAAGAATCGTAGCGGGCGCCGAAGTTATCGAGGCCGGATTCTGAGTCGCGTTCTTTGCCGGTGAAGTGGAGGGGACTGACATCGCCACAGGTCCCGGTGATGGACTGACCGTCGCCGAAGGGTAGGCTGGCTATCGACTCGCAGTTAGCGCCGGTCATGTCTGTTCGGACTCGCTCCGTGCCGAGCCAGTCGCTATGAGTGAAAAAGGTTGCGCCCGTTGGCCCAGGCTCGGGTGCATAGCTGGCGAAATGACGGTCGCCCGCATACAGTTCTCCCTGCATGAAAATGCCTGTCGGGTCCACATCGGCGACTTTATGTCCGCCTAAGTCGTACAGATAATCCATGCTAGAGCCACCGGTGGTCTTGCGGACGCGCTGGCCATCGGCGTTGTAGACGTAGCAAGCAGTAGCCGTGGAACAGGTGCCGAGCGTGCCATCCACTTGAATGATGCGATTTTCGGCGTCATAAAAATACGTGTGCGTACCTGTGCCAGAGCCGTCACTGGTCAGATTTCCCGCGAGGTCATAACCGACACCTGTCACGCCCGTGATGCGGTTGTTTGCGTCGAAGCCCAGCTGAGAAGAATGAGTGCCGTTCTGGTGCCAGCGATTGCCAAAGCGGTCGTAATCGTAGGTATATGCCTGGCCGGTGGCATTGGCGCTGAGAAGACGGTTAAAAGAGTCGTAACTATAGCTCCAGTTGCCGTTGGCGCTGTCGTTGGCAGCGAGGATGTCACCGTCGGGCGCAAATGTTGGGACACTGAAAGAGTAAGGCGTCGCGGCACCGAATGTTGCGGTACGGGATTGCTGCCAAAGACGATTATTGTAGCTCCAGGATTCCGTCACGCCATTTCCGAGCGCCGCGCTGGTTAGTCCGCCGAAAGGAGCGTAGTGAGCGTTCGAGAACAAGGATCCCGGATGGCTCCCATCGACGAAGTTGGTATCGATCCCGATGAGCCGCCCCGCAGACATAGTGGAACCCGGAGGCGTGTAGGAATAGCTAAAGGTAACCCCGGTCGCGTTGGTTGCAGAGACTAAATTCCCCAAGAAATCGTACTGCGTGTACTGAAAGGAGAAGATCCCCGTGCCGCAATTCTGCGGGGTGCATTGCGAATTATTTGAAATACGCCCCATCGGATCGTAGCTGAAGACCGATCCCGTTGCGTTGGGCCCAGCCGTGCTCTGTGACGATTTTCGGCCTATTGTGTTGGTAAGTGAGACCCCAAGCGCCGAGGATTGGTCATAGTTGAAGGTCGCCGCTGGCGTACCGTCGGAATAGGTTTTCTTCAGGAGGCGGTTCAAGGCATCATAACCCGTCGAGCCATTACACGTTGTTCCCGTCCAATCGCCAAAGCAGGTAGTGATGCCGCGGCCGTCGGTTTTGGTGATAACGTTGCCGTTGGGGTCGTAGGCGTAGGTGATGGTGCCGGATTCGGGATTGGTGGCACTGGTGAGGCGTGAGAGGGAATCGTAAGCAAAGGTGCGTGGATTCAAACCGGTCATAGAGACTGAGGTGAGATTGTGCAAGACGTCGTACGCATACGTGGTCAGGAATCCCGTACCAGGAATGTCCTGGCCGCAAGCACTGGGAGTTCCGCCGTTGCCCAGCAGTGTGACGCTGCTGACTTCACAAACCAATTTCACCCTGCCCAATCCGTCCGTCTGAGAAATGCGGGTGACGCGCTGCGTGCCATTGCCTTCGTCTTGGACTTGCTTGGCGCGGCCAGTGTAGGTCGTCAGGACGGTCGTGTTGTCGGGATGTGTGACCTGCGTCGTGCGCCCTAGAGCGTCGTAGTTAAACGTGGTGATACCGTACGTGGAATCGCCCGTGGTGCAATACGGATTGGAAACGGTGTAAACGCGTCCGAGAGCGTCGTAGGTTGTGTCCGTCTTGTCTCCGCTGGAGCAGTCCGGATCGGAATTGAGCTGAGTCTGAGTCATTCTCCCTAGGCCGTCGAATACAGCGGCAGTAACCTTGTTTGCCGCTGAGTTGATTTTCTCGGTCGTGACAATGGAAATCGGTAGGGACGAGCTGTAGCAAGTTGAGCCCTGGACCTCGCTGAAGCAAGTGGAAGTCTGACCGCCGTCGGGCCGGTTGGTTTGTGTTCGCCGATCCATCAGGTCATAGTTAAACGTGGTGGTGAGATTATTCGGATCCGTGGCAGTCGCCAAAGTTCCAGTGCAGGAATTGTATGTGGCGGTTGAGAACTGGTTCAAGGCATTGGTGACTCTGGTTGGGAAAGCTGCAACCGTTCCTGAAGCTGGTGCGCAGGAGGCGTCCGCCCATGAGTCTGCATAACTGAACTGGGTCGAATGGTTTAGCGGATCTGTGTTCTTGACAATATTCCCCGTATCATCGTATTGATTTTTGGTGGCGAGGAAAGCACCGTCGGTATTCCTCCAGCGTTTAATGGCAGTCGCGTTTCCGCGTGTTATGTAGCTGAGGTCATGACTAGCGTCATGTTGAATCGCCCCGCTTGTAGTGAGAGGATTCGACCCGCCATAGTTATCGTATTCATACTGTGTTTGAGCGACGACTACTGCTGGACTAACGCTTGAGTCAAGGATCTGTTCACTTGTCTTCAAACCCATAATATGAACCGGGCTTGCTGTGTAGTCTTGGCCGTTTATCGGATTAACCTTGCTCCAGACCGAAGCGGTTGTCCGGAGTAAGTTGCCGACTGCACCAGGTCCGTAGTCGTACTCTCTTTTGGCACTTACATTGTCAATGGGCTGCGTGGTCGCAACAGGCCGGTGGAATGGAAAGCCGTCAATAACAGTGTTGGAAACGTAAGAGTCATAATCGAACTCGACTCGGCTCACTTGGTTGGAATCGTTCAGCGTTGTCGTGATTTGTGTAGGCAACGATCGTGCCGTCGTCGTTCCGTTTAACATCTCATTGTAGGTAGTATCAATCGTCCTGAGGAGGGTATTTTCCCCTTGGTAGATATATCGATGAACCTCTCGGGGTGAAAAAAATGGAGTGTACGGTATGGCCGAACCGCCACCCTGAAGGAATGCATATGTAGTTCGGTTCTGCTGCGGCGTTGCGTCGCGGACATCCATATACTGGTTATTAGGCCAGGATGACGTAATTGTTGGAGTGTAGGTTGTCGTAGCTTCTTGTGTGGAGGTGCAGACTCCATTGGAGTTAGCGCAAACATGGCGGGCGGTTATCTCGCGTGTGTCCCCCTGGAGAGTGTCAGGAGTTGTGGAGCCGTAAACCGCGTTCAAAGGCGGATTGAGCCAGAGAGCCGGAAATTGGGCGTACTCATACCGGGTATAACCACCTTCGGGATACGTAACCTTGGATATCTCCCCGTAGTTGTTGTATTCAAGGTGGTAGGAAAGATTATCGGGAAGTGTGACAGTTTGGATTGCTTGGTAGCCCGCCACAATCGGAGAGTGTGGGTCCCCCGGGAAAACCGCTGATGTGCTAAGTGACGCCGATGTGAAAACTACCGTTCGCGATGAACCGCTCGGGCCAGGGTATGAGATCGAAGAGAGGTATCTGGTTTGCGGATCGTAAGTGAAAGTCACCACCCGCCCTTCAGAGTCGGTTATAGCGCTGAGGGTATAAACTCCAGTTGAGGAATCATAGGTATATCCATACGTAATTATATTTCCGTTGCGATCGACCTGTTTCAGCAACCGTATCCTTGGTATACCGCACCCAGGGCAGGAATAGACAGTATTATCTAGGATGAAGTGAAGCTGCATTCCGTCTCGAAGATAAGCGATTACGTCAACATGATTCGTGATATCAAGTCTTATATGCGAACTGTTATAACTATCAGCAACGTTTATTGAATCGGATATCTGGTGAGGAGTGGGACTGGCGTTATCGGTACAGTCTGTGCGGTTTCCGAACCAGTGGGTGCTCAAGTCGGATAGCTGGACAACAAAATTCGCGGTACAAAATTCGGATAGGCCGTTGCCTAGATCACCAGTGAAAACATTGTTTGCTGCACCTAGCTGGGGTATTCCGGAGATCTGACACGCAGCGCCGTTGAAACTGTGATACCAGGCATTCACATATGGAGGGAAGTAGTCGTGATGCCATCCCCAAACCTTGCTGTGGCACTGTACAGAAACATCTAGTAACTGCCCGTCTCGGCCCTTCAATACAACCACCGGGAATCGGAGGTTTACATTACCGTTTGAATAATCAACAGTTTCTTCCATCCCGCCATATGGTTTATAGGGATCTGGACTGATATCTGCTGAGGGGTTGCTTATCGCCTGAGCGCGGCAGGTGCTCGACGAAACAAAGCCGAGATAAAAGACGGAATAAGCCAAAATGATAACGCTGACAAAGAAGCGGCGTGAGTGCATGGGGACCTCCGAGGACTAGTCCACGTACCGTTCGAGCACGAGCAGGAGCGTGGAGGCTGTAATTTGCCGTCAGGGCGGGAGACGACGCGCCGGAAAATAAAGCAGAACAATGTAGCCAGCAAGCGAGGGGATTCCTTATATTCGAATCAGGTAATTTCCCGAGGAAGATACTACGGGAGTACTAGGGGCACGTTCTTACAACCTACCCGGCACACCGGCCCGAATCCTATTCACAACTCTGCGCAACGCGAACCCTGCGTAGGAGGCGAGAACGCCAACGATGGCCGCAAGAAAACAAGAAGCAATAATCACGAGGCCAAACCCTGCAAACCAACCTCGGCTAATCGCCAGAGCTGCCCCAACAGTGGCCTGAGGCATCCACATGAGAAACCCATAGCTCCATATTTCCTTCGGCTTGGGTCGCAAGAATCCGAAAATGCCCGCGAGCAACGCAGGGATTCCATACACCGGAAAGGAACTGGAATTCGCGTGCGGGGGACCGAGCAATAGTTCCAAGAATGGAATAGATCGTTCGCCGATCCACAGCAATAGCCCTATCCCTACCAGGCCTACTGCGAGACTTAGTATAGGAAAAAGCCAGGTGTGAAACGCTTTGTTGGTCATTTCCTTTCGGGAACATATCTAACCGCCGCAAAGGAAAGCCAGAAGTACGGATTACCCCAGACTGTCCTGCTGCCAGTGGTGCCTGAAATTTGTCAAGCGGCGAAGCGCAAAACCGCGCGAGCATTGTCCACGAATTCCGCAGCCGCTTTTACATCCTCTGCACATTCCTCGCATTCGAAATAATGCGCTTCAAATTCATCGCGCAGGGGTGGCGGAAGTTCGCCCAGCACGTACCTTTCTAAAGCCAGTAGTCGTACAGCTTTGTTATGATCCATTTTCAACGCCTACAATACACCTGTGCCAAGCCCCATGAAAAATAAAAAGACACTTCCCTGAAGTTCGATTATGTACGCCTGCTTTTTAGGTGACTTCTTAGCTTTTCCGCATCGATCCCCGCCTCAAAACACGCAACGAAGAACGCCCGCTCGCTGTCGAATAAGAACCACACTGCCGCCCTCTGCCTCACGCTCTCCGGCGCTTCCCACGTCCAGTCCTTTATGAATTCCATAATCGCATCCACGTATGGACCATCCTTGACCGCGCCATTCGCGGCGAACTTTGATAGTGGATGCGGCAGCCCCGTTATGGCTCGCGGGTTGAGGGATTTGAGGATCAAGTCTTCCAGGCTCTCTAACGGATGGTTCATCGGCGTTCCCTTGATCTGCTTTCGCGTCGCACTTTTCATTATTCGACCTTGGCACTGCATGGCGTCGCCACGGCTTGAGTTCTCTATTACCTAACGCGCTTTCTGTCGTCGCCGATTCTGTGGACGGAGATTCATACTACCCCCATCATTTCCGGGATGCAACAAACTCTTCTAGCGCTGGCCGAACGGATCAAAGCACTCAGAAAGAAAGCCGGATTCAGTCAAGAAAGTTTCGCGGATCATTGCGGACTACACCGCACACAGATGAGTATTCTGGAACGGGGCAAGCGCAATCCATCCCTAGCGACCCTCCAAGCAGTTGCCGATGGCCTTGACATCTCTCTCAGCGAGTTATTGAAGGGCGTGGACGCAGCCCACAGGAAGCAGCGCAAACGCTGATTTAAGTCGAAGGGGAAATGCAGGCGATGGCGAGGAGCCGCCAGTGGTTCCTGAAATTGTCAAGCGGCGAAGCGCCAAACCGCGCGGGCGTTGTCCAGCCCGATCTCTCAATCCCCGCCGATTGCGCCTGAGTAGCGTCGTCGATTTGAGACAGTACGTTCGTCCCACAAAATTGCCCCATTCGTCCTATTACGTTCGCTAACTCCCAGCGTTTAAACTTTGGCTCGTATTTTGGCGGTGCGGCTATGCGAGGAGAGCTACACGGCGAATTGGTTGAGAAGTATGCCGAGGAGTGGCGACCGCAGAGGTATGGCACAAACCCTGCCAATTCTCCCGCGAGCCGGGCGGCACTCGACAAAGCCATCACGATCTGCGTCACTAAGGGGCGGTCGGCACGCACGAC
>QHZR01000492.1 GCA_003224755.1 Acidobacteriota bacterium | reverse complement strand
CGGCTGTCCGTAAAAAGGATCGTACTGGATCGTGCCGCCATCGATCAGTGCGCGTCCATCCTTCAGAAGGGCCATGGCATTGCAGAACATGTCCCACGATACTGAAAATTGAGTGATAGCTCCGGTCGTCGGATCCCATAGCAATGCCCCCGAATTATTCGATGGTCCATAGGGCGGGCCCGAGGGACAACCTGATTGCGACGGCGGGCAGTTTCCCGAGCCCGGCACAACCAGCACTTTGCCATTGCCCAGGAGCGCCACATGGATGGGGTTGATCGGCATGAGCGTTTGTAGCGTGCTCCACCGCCCCTGGACGTTGGCCTGACCCATCATTACAGACGCAAATAAGCTGAACAAGAGCGAGAAAACGAGAACATGACTTAAACACGACGAGACGCGGTGGCTGGTCATGACACACCTCAGTGCAGCGCTCGGATGAACTACTGGGAGACTGGGGGGAAGGCTTCCTACTCACCTCGCGGCGGCGCTGCCGCAAAGAGTGAGTAGAAGTCAAAAACGTTGGAACAATACGTCTTGGGAACTGAACTGTCAAGGTAAAAGCGCAGGTTCGGATCGCCGCGAGCAGCGAACTGACCGTGATGGGGGAAGTTACCTTTATGATGGGTCGCCAGACCTGTTTTAAGGTTGCAAGCTCTTGCGATATATGCAAGACCTTGCAACTTTCCGACTGGTGTCTACTTCCAAGGCCACCCGATGCCTTCCGTGCGTAACGATTCTGTTACGAAACTCGAACAAGGAGTGAGCCGTGTCAGAAAAGGAAATTTACTACAATTGGTATCCTGAGATACACCATGCGTCCCGACATTGAGGCGGGTGTACAGGCTCATTCGTCGCGGTTGTTTCGAGGTCGTCCTCAAACACATAACCCCGATGACATTGCGGGCAATGAAGGCGGAGCTTTGGCGGAACAGGAGTCGCAATCGTAATGTCATGGTCCGTTGTAAGCTCCAAATGCTTAAGCATGTGACGCGTCGGGCAATCCTTCGTTTTGCACTTCGCATACCAGTAGCAATGCACAGAGATGGATTGTAGTCCCGAAGCTACTTGATCTCATAGGAGCTACTCGGTGTTTGCAAGAACCTGCATACTCTGCAAAGACTATCACTCTTGACAATTAAAAGCGCTGAGCTAAGATGTTGCCTCCAAATCTGAGTAGGGGAGGATTTTGATGAATCGAATTAAGAACTTTCTGCTTTGTCTTGTGCTGCTGGCCTTAGTTGGCATCGTCCACCACCTGTGGTTGGGGATGTCCGGGGCTTCCGGCATCGTGACTCCGGCGTCTGCGGCAACTTTGAGCAACGGGTCTGCTCAGACGTGTAACGGAACGGGTACTTGGCACTTCGTCAACCCCCAAGCCAACGGCGTCTGTCAGCCGCTGACGGTGGTCTTCAGTTGCGATGGGACGCTTGTCGACAAAACCGCAACCGTCGCCCAATGTAACACCAATACAACCAATTACAACACAATACAGACTAGCGGTAACTGCACGCTTGTGTCCGCATTTAACACTGCGCCAGGGAAGGTCGTCCTTTCGAACAACGCCTGCGTGTCAGCCACACCCACACCAACGCCCACACCAGCACCATCACCAACACCGACGCCGTAAAAGGCTGAGCGGTGTAGTGATTGCTGCTCCTTGCCGGCAGCGGCTTGCCCGGCTGCCGGCAGGGAGGGAGTCTACTGTTTGCATCCTAAATGGCAGCCATTCACACCCGCCCGGGACTTAATAAGTCCGGCAAAAATGTAGGAACAGTTTTTGGCCGGGAAGATTGGATTTTCCTTGACTGCCAAACTACCTGGGTGAAGTTGGACAACATGGAAACACGCCACGCCAAATCTCCCCAGGTGGATCTGCCCGAGTACACCCCCGTCAGCCGTCTGAAAAAACATGTGAGAGAAAGCCGATTATGAAACAAGAACCCGAAGATGCGAAGTAGGGGAATTACAGGCAGGGCCGATTGGATGACTTCTCGCAACCGCTGAAGATAGGAGGAGGGAACGTCGACACATCAGCGGGTTTGACGGTTTGAGACGAAGAGCACAAGTTCTACACCTGGCCGCATAGGATACATGCCGGCGAATCGATATCGCCCAGCCAGTTGGTGTTCAAGCTCGGGTTGCTGTCGCTGCGAGCCGATGATAAGGCTTGCGTTCGTCGGGATTACCTGAGCGAAATAACCGGTATTCCTGTAATCGCGCAGGTACCAGGGTAGTGGCCAATACTCGGGAGCTAGAACCGCCACGCTGGTCGCTGTCCCAGTACCCATGCTCTTCGCGATTTCATTCACCACGTCAATTAAGCTCAGAAAGGTACGGCGGGTCTGGACATACGGGTAGACGTAACGGGGGTCATCGTAGTGAATAAAATTGAGCTGGATTGATTGATACAAGCAAACTGCAGTTACCACAGCAATCAGAGTTGCAGGCGCAAGCCAACGCATAGTTCCCGGAAAGAGTTTAGTCCGATAGTTCCAGAGTTCCTGGACTGCGTGGCCCGCTACCAGACACATGGGCACGATTATATTGAGCAGAATCCAAGGAGTTTTGTAGGGAAGAATTGAATAAACAACCAGCAAAGTAAAAACCCATGTGCTGGCGAAAATAGCAAAACGGTCTCGCCGCTGGACCAGCGCAATTCCTGTCCCGATCACCGCAAGAATAAAAATCGGAGCCTCTTTGTGAATGAGCCAGAGCAGATACGTATACCAGGGGGCGGTCTGCTGGGTCATTCCGGTGCGTGCCCAATAGCTGTAGGTGGTGACTGCATCGCGGACGCCTTGGGGATAATTGCCGAAGAAAGATGAGAAAAATAAGAAGCTGGATACCAGAAAGAGCGCAACAGCGGCGACCGCCTGGAGAAGGATTTGCCTCCATGTTCCGAAATTTGGAACGATTCGCGGCCGGTAGGGACCGGCCCAAACAATAGCAGCAATAACTCCGAGAAGCAACGAAAAAAAAGAGAGCGGAGCAGTTTCCTTGGTGCAGAACATCAGCGCGGCAGCGATCGCGCCCAGCAGGGTTTGGCCAGTCTTACCGGTGCCCGCAAAGCGCATACTGCAGAGGGCCAACCAAAGAGTAAAAAAAACCAGCAGCATCTCGTGGATAAAGTCACGAGACAGGTAAACCATTCCCGGGGAGAGCGCGGCTAGCGTGGACGCGGCGAGCGCTCCGATGGTGCCAAGCTGATCCCGAAATGCAAGCACAATCCCGATGATGCCGATGCCAAAAAGTACAGGTACCATTCGAACCGCGACGGTGCTGGGTCCCTCACTACCGAACAGCAGGTTGTTAATGCTGCAGCTGATCAGCGCGAAATAGTACAGAGTTGGTCCGTGATAATTGGCGGGGTTGTAGCGGTAAATTCCTTCCCGAAACAAGCCCAGAAGGAAGAACCCGTTTACGGCTTCGTCGTGGTGTAGAGGCTTCAGACTAAGTTCGTATACACGTAGCAGGGTTCCCAGCGCCAAGATGAGGGAGGCCGTTATCGACCAACGTCGCTGCCAGTTGTTTTCTGCCCGAGTAAATTCCAGGCTTGCACCAGTTTTCACGGTGTCGCTGTGCCTCGATTCGATGATTGGCTCTGCCGTTTCCAACCCGGATAACATATCAGAGTTCTATGAATACCGGGTGTGTTTAGAGTATTCGGCTGAATTTGTTTTGCGTGCGGTGACGAACGATATGCTTACGTATTTGCGCATACCCAGCGCGATTTTCTGCGACTGATAACAGACAACAACTCGGTCGCGGATCATCGGTCAGGACCGCAGACGAAAATCGCGGTGGGCATCTCCTGAGTACTTGCCACTTCCCTGGTATCTCCGAGATTAGAGAAATGTGGGTCACTATAGCACCGCGTGAGCAGATCATTATCGGCTCGATCCTGCAAGATGCAGATCTTCAGCGTGCTCTCTAGGGACGACTACCAACGAATCGGTACATACGCATTGCGCACTGGTATGTATGTGCGCCGTGTGAAGTAAAAACGTGCCCCGTCTATAGCCGGTCCGAACCACGTTTAACACGATGATGCTGACTGATCCATCCGCTCCTGTTTCCGTTCTGAAAACATACCAGAGGTCATGTATCCAGAGCTCCCTACTCATGCGGCGGCAGCCTTCGTTGCAGCGCGTGCTCAGGAATGGTGTGTGCTTTTGAAACAGCCATGTAGTCGAGAGATACCTCCGGATTGCTTAGTGGAAAAAGCTTTGCTATAAGTTGCGGCGCGGCATCGGCGACGCTCTCGCCAGCACGACGGATCAACCATGCTGTATTCTTTCTATGCCGTACTCGCGCTCGCTGCAGGTTGCGTTCTCACAACGTACGCCATGAACGAGTTCAAGCTTGGCGACATCGAGTCTTTTCTCATCGGGG
>QHZR01000491.1 GCA_003224755.1 Acidobacteriota bacterium | reverse complement strand
GGAGACATGCTTTCAATACTGGCGAAGATGCTGGCCGATACGCAACAGGCTTTTTCCAATCGCGACCATGCGCTGGCGTTGCAAGTTCTACGGGCCGACCGCGACGTTGACCGCCTGCACAATCTGATCGTGATGCGCCACCTGGAGCCCGAAATGACATTCGGTGGCCCCGACAGCGTCCATGTGATCAGCATGGCGCAAGCCATCGAACGGGCTGCCGATCACGTGAAGAACACTGCCGAAGAGGTCTGCCACGTGGTGAGCGGTCACACCGTACGGCACCTACTGCGCATGCAGGAGAAGTCTTCTGAGCAGCTCTACCTGGAACATTTACGGCGGCAGCACCTTACCGCTAGAACTCCGAGCGAATAGTTAATTTTCTCAACTGTTCATTTTCTATTCATCGTCCTTTAACCATCTAGGCTTTTTAATCAGGCCATTCAGACGTGTGAAAAGGAGAACATCTTGAGAAAGCTCTACCCAGTGTTCGCGTTGCTCCTGCTGGTTCTGCCATTGGCGGCGCAGACCAAGCTGAACGCAGCGGGTGCTACCTTTCCCTATCCGATCTATTCCAAGTGGTTTAACCAGTATCACCAGGAACATCCCGATATTGAGATCAACTATCAATCGATTGGAAGCGGCGGCGGTATTCGTCAGGTGACTGCTGGCACGGTTGACTTCGGCGCCAGCGATGGACCCATGTCCGATGAGCAACTGGCAAGCGCTAAGGTGAAGATCATACATCTGCCGACGGTCCTGGGTGCTGTGGTGCCTGCGTACAACATCCCGGGCTTTAAGGGCGAACTGAAGTTCACTCCGGAAGTCATCGCAGGAATTTACCTGGGAAAGATCACGTCCTGGAACGATCCCGCGATAGCCAAGATCAATCCCGGCGTCTCTCTGCCGAATCAGGGAATCATCGTCGTCCATCGTTCTGACGGTAGTGGAACCACTTACATCTTTTCCGACTATCTCTCCAAGGTCAGCAATGAATGGCGTGACTCAGTGGGAAAAGGGACTTCGGTGAAATGGCCCACGGGACTTGGCGCTAAGGGTAACGAGGGCGTCGCTGGGATGGTTCGTCAGATGGAAGGCGCTTTCGGCTACGTTGAACTCATCTATGCCTTGCAAAACAACATTAGTTTTGGACCCGTCAAGAACACTGCCGGAAATTTTGTGAAGGCCAGCTTGGAATCAACCACAGCCGCGGCTGCCTCGGTGAAGACAATGCCGGCGGACTTTCGTGTCTCGATCACGAATCCTCCAGGCAAAGACGCGTATCCGATCGCCAGCTTCACATGGCTGCTGGTTCCGGCCGACTGGAAGGACAAAAACAAAGAAAAGATAATCGTGGACTTCCTGAACTGGATGCTGGATCAAGGCCAGAACATGACAGCTGATTTGAATTATGCGCCGCTTCCTGATGCCGTAAAGCAGAAGGAACGCGAGGCGATCAAGACGATTCACTAACTTGGAGTTTAAGTCGGTTTGTTTACATCGGTATGTAACGCGACGACCAGGTAGTCGCGAATAATTCCACAACGGAGAAGAAATGAAAGCACTACTCACGTGGTTCACGATAAGTGTACTCGCAGGCGGCCTTATGGCTCAGACCTCGACTACTTCGGGCACAACTCCCAGGAAGCGGGCCCGTAATGCGGCGGTGACGGCAACCCCGGCGCTGGCGCCAGTTACTGCTGACGACTTGAAAGCGTTGAAAGATGCTCTGGCGCAGCAACAACAGCAGATCCAAGATTTGCAGGGCAAAATGGCCGAGCGCGATGCTGCCCTGCAACAAACTCAACAGCAACTGCAGCAGACCCAGGGACAGCTGCAGGATGCCCAAAGCAAAGCGAGTTCAGCGGCCAATACCGCAACCCAAACCTCAGACTCGGTTTCGAAGATACAGTCTGACGTAGCTGACATTCGGCTCAACACCACGAACTTGGCAGCCAGCGCACAAGATGATCAGAAGAAAGTATCAGCGCTGACGTCAGCATTTGGAAAGTTCAGGTTTTCAGGCGACGTCCGAATCCGCGGCGAGAGCTTCGTTCAAAACGGAACCCAGGACCGCAACCGGGCCCGCATCCGTGTACGACTCGGCTTAGAAGGCCAACTGAATCAGGACTTCATTGGCGGTGTTGCTCTTGCAACCGGCAGCCAGGGCGATCCGACAACAACGAATGAAACCCTGACCAACGCGTTCGATCGCAAGACCATCGCTTTGGACAAGGGCTATATCACTTACAACCCAGTCGCCCATCCTTGGTTCTCCGCTACCGGCGGCAAGTTCGCCTACTTGTGGCAGCGTACTTCAGTGACGGGCGACCCGGATCTGAACCCGGAAGGCTTCGACCAGAAGCTTTCGTTCGATATTAAGCACGGAGTATTTAAAAACGTCACCGTGCAAGCGATTGAACTGCTGTACAACGAAGTCTCGTCGGGGCAGGATTCATATGTTCTGGGAGCCCAGGGACAGACTAAGTGGGAGATAGGCCCCTGGTCAGCGACGGCATCTTTGCTGAATCTGCATTTCAACCGTCCGGATGCGTTGCTCAACGCTAGCGCCTTCCAGGTGCAGGCGACTAGCACCGGCACGTTCACTGGCACCACTGGTTCAACCACTGCCGGTCCATACCCAGTATCGGGTGAAGGTCCAGGCTGCGCCACGGGTGCTAATGGTTTCTTTCCCAAGTTCCCGACCTGTATCTTCGCGCCCAACGGCATGACGAATGCCATCAACTTCGATGCAGCCGGAAAACCACATTTCTTCTCCGGTTTCGACGAGCTTGATTTCATCCTCAACAACACAATCAAGACTCCATCAGCTCGTTTCCCAGTGAACCTGTTACTGGAATTCGAGGACAACCTCGCTGCG
>QHZR01000495.1:645-3563 GCA_003224755.1 Acidobacteriota bacterium | reverse complement strand
TCGCGAATGCGATCGTTCCTGATGCCGTTCCGCTCGACTGCGGCGTGAACGTCACTGTAACCGGTGTGCTCTGTCCAGCCGTAATCGTGAA
Organism: Acidobacteriota bacterium; assembly: GCA_003224755.1. Taxonomy (GTDB): domain Bacteria; phylum Acidobacteriota; class Terriglobia; order Terriglobales; family Acidobacteriaceae; genus Gp1-AA145. The sequence goes on along the minus strand of QHZR01000495.1, from coordinate 3,472 downwards.
GGGGAACGAAACGCCGCTCAATTTGAATTCGGACGACGTGGTCGAAGCAGACGATACCGTCACATTCGATCCGGTTGCACTCAATTTAGCCGTCAAATTGCCGCTTTGCCCAACCACCACGCTGCCGAAATCCAAAGCGCTAGGGCTTATGCTCAGTTGGCCTAGGACCGTTCCAGTTCCTGACAAAGAAATGGTCAGCGTGGAATTAGAGGCATCCGAGGTCAACGAAATCGTTCCGCTCGCCGAACCCCCGGTTGTGGGCGCGAATGTTGCCCCAAAGGTAAAGCTTTGTCCCGCAATCAGAGTCAAAGGAAGGCTCAGCCCGCTTATGCTGAATCCGCTGCCGCTCACGTTCGCGTGCGATACTGTGATCGTGGTGCCGCCGGTATTCGTCAGAGTTTCCGATTGAGTCGTGCTGCTGTTTACCTGAACGCTGCCGAAACTCAGCGTCTGCGCACTGGCCGACAAGACCCCGGGCGTCGCGCCCGTCCCGGACAGTGTGATCTTGAGGGTCGAATTCGATGCATTGCTTACCAGCGATACGCTGGCGCTTACTGCTCCACTGGATTGTGGTGCAAACGTCACATTGAAATTAGTGCTCTGACCAGCAGCGAGCGTTGCTGGCAAGCTCAAGCCACTTACGCTGAATCCAGAACCGGACACATTCGCTTGCGAGATCGTTACACTCGATCCGCCGGTGTTGGTCAATGTTTCTTGCAGACTCGAATTATTCCCGACGAGCACAGTTCCGAAACTCAAGCTCGATGGGCTATCTGCGAGCGTGCCCGGAGTCACTCCTGATCCGCTCAGCGGAATGTTGAGGCTTGGATTCGAAGCGTCGCTGGTAATGGCGACGTTGCCGCTGATCGATCCACTCGTCTGTGGGGCAAATTTCACACTAAAGCTCTTCGACTGCCCCGCCGCGAGGCTCAACGGCAGGCTCAGTCCACTAACGCTGTATCCGCTACCACTCGCCGCGGTCTGGCTAATATTTACTGTGGTCCCGCCCGAATTCGTCAGCGTTACAGAAAGCGTTTGGCTCGTCCCGGTCTGTACGTTTCCAAAGGACAGGCTGGAAGGATTCGACACCAGAGACCCCGGAGTCACTCCGGTAGCCGAGAGCGCGATACTTAAGGACGGATTTGTGGCATCGCTCGCAATCGTCACGCTGCCAGTTACTGTTCCCGCAACTTGCGGTGCGAAAGAAACGCTGAAGCCCTGGCCCTGTCCAGCTGCCAAGGTCAACGGCAAAGTCAACCCATTCACGCTGAATCCAGTTCCGGTAACGCTGGCTTGGCTTACGGTTATGCTCGTGGTGCCTGAGTTTGTTATCGTCACAGGCTGAGTCTGGCTCGTCCCCACCTGCACATTCCCGAGACTCACACTTGCGGGAGTCGCTACCAGTTGCCCGGCCATGATTCCTGTCCCAGAAACTGGAACGGTGACGGTCGAACTCGTGGTGGCATTTGCCGATGAACCACCGTGGCCTTTTCCGTTATGACCCGGCGATGAAACTACAAAAGCCAAAGAAATGCTGCCGCTGTCCGTCCCGCCGGACGGAGGGCTAAAGCTAACATTCGCGACCACGCTCTGGCCTGCCACAAGCGTCAATGGCATAGTTAATCCACTGATCGCGAAATCGCTTCCGTTCACGATCGCCTGTGAAATCGTGAGGTTCGATCCGCCCGAGTTTGTGAGCGTTGCAGATAGCGTTTGCGTGGTCCCCACCGGCACGCTTCCAAAAGTAATGCTGGAGGGCGTCACGGTGAGCTGCCCGGGGCTGGCTGGTTTTCCCGATGAACCAGAGGTCGTGGACGCACTCAAACCTTGGCAAAGTGTTGTGGCGAGGGCGAGAAGAAGAAAAGCTATCCTTTTGCAGCGAGCATCGAGATCCTTCACCGAAGGCCTCTTTTTTCAGCCGTACGCGCTCATACGGCGGGGGATTCGTAACGGCCTCAGTGTGTACTGTCTGCATTGCGACGGGTAGGTATCCAAAGTTCACATCGGCAATAGCTAAAAGTCACTCCAAAATGGGAAGGACGGTTTGCTGGCAGGTAATACTTCAACGCTATTGGAAGGTGTGACGCGGGCTGGCCAAAAGTTCTCGGATATGTAACCCGCAAGCTGCGCCTCCGCCCGGCGTTTCCTGCCCTGCATCGCAGTGGAGGCCACTTAGGTGAACTGGAGGTTGACTTGGTATCGCTGCTAACCGAGAGGAAGCCCACGGCTGACGGCGTGATCGGATTGCACCGGGGCCGGCGTTTCCGCCGACTGGAAGATGCGGAGAAGGTCGGGGGCCATAATCACGCGCATCCAGAAGATGGATGTAGGCGCAAGAGATCCCGCCTATCCACCGAAACCGCGGGTTTCTTAACAGCACGGAGTAGCCCCGAAAACCGGAAGCGCTGCCTTAAGCGGCTAGTTTTTTCGGTGCACTTGAAATGGCATGACTGCTGGCTGGGATACGCGTACGTAGCTCAGAAGCCATACAAATCATGAAGAACAGGACGCTGGCTTCGAACAAGTTGCGCTTCGTCAAGCCGATCGCATCAAGACGCAATCCTAAACGTAAAAAGAAATGGCTCAATGCTCCTAGAGTAGCCGCAAACCAGCCCAGATAATAAGTGATTCGTGCAGCGAATTGGAGGCGAGCGACGGTTTCCATGTGACCTCCGTGCCAATTTAGCGTTCCGTACGCAAGCGAACTGATTCTACCCGGTCTTCTGCCCAATTTCTAGTGCAAAGACCGCGAAAAGCCGTGCTGGTAGCTGGTTTTGGCGTTTCTCGCAAACGCTACAGTTACATTCTCATTGAGAAACATCCCTGG
>QHZR01000495.1:0-551 GCA_003224755.1 Acidobacteriota bacterium | reverse complement strand
TAGGGGAAGCCTGGAAGTCTGCTGATGAATTGGTGTTCGCCACTTGCCAGGAGGTTTACGGAGGAGGTATCGCACATTGGCGAACGGTTTGCGTCACTGCCCGCCGGCGCGGACTTCCTGTAGGTTAGGCTGACGTGCAGCTGATTCCGCGACGGATCGCAAACGACCGGTTGGTTCAAACGCAAAAATATTTTCTTCTCTCCGCCTAGTTCAGTACAGTCGTTTCCGGATCTTGACGCGAGGTCTGATGTGCTCGCTAATGCCATGAAGCCGTGAAAGAATCAAACAATGCATTGAGTTTTGGGACGGTTCAGGCACACTGATCGCATGAACGAAACTTGCATTAGCAAGTTGCCACGCTTCCAACCTATCGATCGGACTCAGATATTCCTAAGAACAACTGACGTGGAAAGCCTCATCGCAGAGGACCATCCAGCTCGAGCGATTTGGATATTTCTGAGCCGAGTGGACCTCAGTAAATTCTCTGAAGAGCAGCGTGCCGTGGAGGGAGACGTGGGCAGATCCGCGATTTCCCCCCACCTACTATTGTC
>QHZR01000165.1 GCA_003224755.1 Acidobacteriota bacterium | reverse complement strand
AAATTCAAAGTTGACGTGGCGATCAATCAGGCGTAGCAGATGATTTTCAGGAACCTGATCTTCCAGGCGGAAGTAATAGAACAACGCTTCTGAGCGGGATTGGTGTCCCATCATGAGCAGCAGGCCTCCAAATGTAATGGTGAAAAGCAGCATCGAGAACGCTGGCCTGCTTATAACGCGAACGTTGTACCCCCACAAGCATCAACTGAGGGACTTTTTCAACAGACACGCCTGTTATCAACAGTCTGCCTCGAACGGCGCAATGATGACTCAGTCCTAACGAGCTCCTCACCGACTCGACCCGTCGAGCGCATCATTCAATGCTTCATCAGTCGCGGCTGTTTGCGCGGATGTCCGATCAGAGCGAATGGATTCGGATGGACCCAGAAGTTAGTTGCATTAAAAAACCGCCCGGTTTACCCATGCGGTTCAAGCTGTCGTTGCGATTCTTCGCCTTTGAAGTTGGTATTCGAGGTATCACTGGCAGCTGGGTAGCTTGAAGCTGCCAATCCGCGTCTGCCATCCGGCAGGGCTTCACATACCAAAATGTGCAGTCGTCAGTCGGATCGACCGTCATATCGCTGTAGTCACCCCAACGCGAGTTTGTTATTGTCTGGACTCCAGTTCCATCAATGATTGTGCCTTCTCCCTGGGTCATCTGGCCCAGCGGATCGCCACTCAACCGACCGGTATAGCGGATACCGGGATACACATTCACTCCATTAACAACGCTGTACCCCAGTCCCATGTCGCCTTTCTTGTCTTGCGCAATGCTGCCCATCCAACGATGTACACCATCATTCGGAGCATACGTACCCTGCTGATAGACGGAGTAAGCGCTGCCGGTCCGGCGGATTTCGTACCAGCGCACACCTGCCACTCCGGGCAACGCTTCCACCGATTGGTTGGTTACGAGCGCTTCATAGCTCTTGAAATTGCGGTACGCCAGACGGAATGTCGGGCGTTGTCGATAGGAGAGTATGTCGAGGTATTGTGCCGGATTGACGATCCCAGGCTGGGGGAGGCAATCGCGGCTCGTCGGGGCGCAAGGGAAGATTGAGTCAAATGCAGCGACTGGCAACTGCGAAGCAAACGTGAGTGAAGCAATCGGTGTTGAGCGCCACTTCACCAGCAGGTCCCAGATGTTCAATGCGTCGCTTGTAGCGCCATATGGTCCGCCGTCATCCTGTGTACCAACCAGAGGAATTGCCGTCTCCGTCAACGGCTTCTGCTTGCCGTCAATGTCCGCCGGCAACAGTCCATCGCCTATCAGTGGCAACACAGTTGGATCACTGCCGTCAAGGAAGAAGCTGACGGCGCGCGCCGGCTGACCGTTGACCATCTTGTTTTTCTCTAATGCGTAAACGCCGATCCCGTACTCGACGGTTGGTCCGAACTCGCGTGTCGTGAGCACGTACGAGTCCGTCCACACTCCGTATTTCGGGTAGTCAGGGAAGAATTGGAAATTCTTAGTCTCGAACGCATAACGGTAATACGTTCCCGTTGGATCTCCAGTGGTTGAGATTGCAACACAGTTCCAGAACGGCTTCGTCGGATCAGAGAGACCACTAGTGGTGAATTGGGTGAGCAGCCAGCGATCCATGAACTGGTCGTAGAGAACTACCGGGTCGCCGGACGGATCGGTGCAATCGGGTACTGCGAAGCCTGACCAAAGCGATCCGATTGCGAGCGGGCCAAGTAGCTTATTACCCGCCTTATCGAACACCGCGAAGGTTAGATTAACGATCTGTACGAAGTGGTTTGGTCCAACTTCGCCATTCGGGTCTCCGGGATTTACTCGGAAGCCGAAGATGTTGAAGTTGTCTTGATTTGACAGCCCTTCAAAATTCGCCAGCGTACCGGGGATGGCAAGGGCGCTGGTCTGTGCGGAACTCTGCAACGCCGCATCGCCACGGTACCCTTTGTCCTGGGCGACCGGTCCGCGCTCAGGCCTTACTTCCACCACAGCCGATGAGCTGGTCGCGGGCGCGGCCGCTGGCGCAAGACTACGCAATGGCGGCGAAACGTCGAAAGCCACTGCATCTGAAAATTTTGGAGTTGGTGACTTGACGTTTTTTGGGGGACTCTGCGAAAAGGCGAGGGTAACAACGAAGGTAATCAGGAACGCAAGCAGCGTAATTCGCCTGATCAAAAAGGCTCGAGCTGTCATTTTGAACCTCCTGAGAAAAAAGTTTGGTCTTGTGCTCCGATTAGTGGAATGGTCGGTTCGTTCTAGACGAAAATACGATCAGAATCTCGGCCTGCCTGGGGGACGGCCCGATTGCCGCGACCAGACTAAAGTTCGCGACAACGACCTCAAGCGGTCGCGACCACAAAGGGCTCGTCGCGTGTCAATTGATTCAGTTAGCCTGATCTGGGTTGCTAGAAAAGCGATGCTATCGGAAACAGTGAGAAAATTGCGATGGCCTCTTGCCGAAGCTACGCGCGAGAAGGTTTTATTGGACCGAGATGCGCAGTACTCAGAAGAAGGGGCTTGCTCCTGCTGGGCGGGCGTGACCTTCTACTTCTTCCGACGCTATATGCTGTCCGCCTGGATCACGCTAGCGACCGTACTCGTTCTGCTGGTGTACAAATTTGCCGTGATCGGCTGGTAGTGGCAGCTCGCTCTGATGACTCATTGACCTTCGACCGGGGGCTCCCGACCTCAACGAGTGTAATGGGGAGTAGAGTCGAGAACAGGCGCAGTAACTGTAGTCTCCCGGTGGATATTTGACGTGGCTTTCGCCGCGTCACCTCAGTCCGGTTTGGCGTGGTTCTGTTTCCTGTTGAAACGGGGCGCGCTGTTGTTGCTGATAGACGCCACTCTCATTGACTGTTCCTCGGCGGATAGACTTTGTGTGAGCGCACCCAGACGCTCCCGCTACTACTTCAGCTGATAAAACGTTCCCAAAATGGCGCCAAAAAGTGCGTGCGAGATGATTACCGCAATGGGAGTTCTCGCGCCATAGTGCAACGCGAGGAATCCCGGGGGCTCCAACATATCGTGTGCTTCCGGGCCATGCCGCTCACTTGCCATTCGAGGATGTAATCCCGGTAGCAGCGACATAAGGACTGTCAAAACGAAGAAAGCGTGCACCCCTCCGATGATCAACCCGCGCCACCACCCCGCAGCGCCCACAGCTTCAAAAATCAGAACGTAGATTAGTGAAAATACCCAGCCGAAACCCAAATGGGCAAAGAAGCCGTACAAACGGGCTCGGTCACGGTTCGGTGTAAAAATGGTGCCTAACATGTACGGAATATTCATGCGGGTCAAACCGAGGCCTTGCGTGGCCGAGCTGATGGTAGTCAGCATCACCGTGGCAACAAATCCCCACAGCACCCATCCTGACCAGTTCATGCCTTTGCCTCTCCGGGCGCCGATTTGACGTCAGCGCCCAAGTGGATCGCCGGATGTGCCTTGCCCCGTTCTCGCTCAGCGAGAGTCAGGGCGGCGCTGATCAATCCTACGTGGGTAAATCCCTGAGGGAAATTTCCCAGAGCCTGAGCTTCCAGCGGATCTGTTTCTTCGGCGTACAAACCAACGTCATTTCGATAGTGCAAGATCTGCTGAAATGCATCTTGGGATTGTTCGAGTGTTTTCTCACATCGCGCGAGATGTTCGACTACCCAGAAGCCGCATACTCCGAAGGCCCCTTCTGGGGGCTGACGTTTGTAACGGTAAAATAGGCTATCCCCAGCCCCCAGCTGCTCGCACACCCGCCTATATGTGTTCTGCATGCGAGTTGAATCGGGGTGTTCAAACCCGTACCACGCAAGCCGCAGCAGAGTCGCGTCCATCTGGTCGCCATCCAAAGTGCTGACATAGCTTTGCAGCGTCTCATTCCATGCGCGCGATTCAATTTGGACGCGAATGCGATTCCGCTCGCGCGTAAACCAGTCTCGGGGCACTTCTTCGATCACGCCCTTCTCGTTCAGTGCCAGCAATCGGTCAAGGGTTGTCCAGCACATCAAACGCGAATGTGTGTGGTGTACTCGCGTGCCCCGGTTTTCCCAGATCCCCTCATCCGGTCGATCCCAATTCCGGGCAACGTACTTTCCAAAACCAATCAACGCTTTTTGCATACTGCGATCAAAGCGTTTCTCATATCGGGCAAACTGCGCCGCCGCCTCGGCGACTTCGCCGTAAATATCCAGTTGGAACTGCTCGCGGGCTGCGTTCCCGATCCGGACAGGACGAGAACTGCAATACCCCTTCAAATTTCCAAGCTCTCTCTCTGGCGGAGCAATTTCGCCGAAAACCGTATAAAGAACCCGCAGCTCGGGCTGTGTCATGCGGGTGGCATGCAGCAGCCAAGTCATAAAACTCTCAGATTCCTCCAAATATCCACACCCCAGCAACGCGCGAATAGTCAGCGAGGCATCGCGAAGCCAGCAGTACCGGTAGTCCCAGTTGAGCGTGTCGCCGATTCTTTCGGGAAGTGACGTGGTAGGCGCGGCGACTATGGCTCCCGACGGCGCATACGTGAGCAATTTGAGCGCAAGTGCGCTGCGGCGGACCGCTTCCTGATAAGGACCGTCGTATGAACATTGACTGATCCACCGCTGCCACCAACTCACTGAGTTGTCGATCGTTCGACGTATCGAACCTTCAAGAGCAGGTAGGACGGCTGGAGCCTCTTCGGAATATGTGAGAGAAAACTGGGCAACATCGCCTTGTTTCAGCAACAGAGATGCGGTCACCCGATCACCGCGGCTCGCAAGCGGAACGCTACTGCGCAACCAATACGTGCCTCCGCCGATATCCACGCGCAATCCGAGCCTGCCGACGGCGCGAACTTCAACCCGGGATGAGCCGTAATCGCGGCGCGGAAAGAACTCCACGTTCATCTCAACCTGTCCGTCAATGCAACGCAACTCCCGAATCAATTGATGATCGGGCAGGAGAGTTCGCCGTTTGAACTCCTCGGAGTAAACCGGCATCAGATCGGTCAGCGTGGCCCGCCCGCCGGGACAGATAAAACGAGTTTCTAATACGTTGGAGTCTTGGACGTAAGCACGTTCGGTTCGAAGCGACTGGTTGGGTCTGATGAACCAATGTCCTCCAATATCCGAGTCAAGCAGCGCCGCGAAAATCGGCGGGCTGTCGAATTGCGGCCAACAGAGCCAGTCTAACGAGCCAAATTTTGAAATCAGCCCTGCCGAGCGGCAGTCACCTATCAGAGCATATTCGCTGATTTTCGCCATAGATGTTGAACCTTAGAACAATTGCCAACCGCGTGCAATGGCGACACAGTTTTCCGAAAGTTGCCCTAGCTCTGGGGACTGCCCGCTTGTGCTCGCGTCGCAAATTGGCGTTAAATCACGATTTCACTCATCCTATGAAAAAGGATGTCAAGGAAAAAAGTATCTCCCCGCCCCTCTGAGAGATGCGGGCGTGGTGACTTACATCCAGCCCCACCTCATTCCTCACATCGATACCTCGCCCATCGATCGTGTCGTAGTAAAGTGGGCAAATCCCAGCATCCAGAGCGTGCCACATGAGTTCCGCGGGAGGCCCTACACAGAATCCCGTGTGTATTTCTTCCGAATTGGTCAGGACCAAAGCCCCCTTCCGAATGAGGCCGATGATTGCTGAGTGCACATTTTCCTCGCGTTCCTTTGAGCCAAAGTTCAGCATCCCTCTCGCAACAGCGGGAAACCAAAGATATGCGTACCAGCCAAACATGGTCGATTGATGTGAGGATATGCGCTTCCAGTTCAGACAGACCGGTTTTCTCATCCTCGACTCTGTAGTCCGGCTTCGTACTAAACGCTTGACTGGCCACCTGGTCGCTTCGATCCGCTGTTTCAAGCGCCAATTCCACAGGCCCAGGTTGTACTAACGGCATGCGATGAGCCAGCGCCAAGTATCCCGGAGAAGGCAGTATGGGGCCTCGGATGTCTGGGGGCGGACTGAAATGTGGAGGTCGCCAGCCTTCTGGATCAACGTGTACCAGTGCGCGTTTTCTAATCAAACCAACGACCGCCGCATGGACGTCCTGATCCGTTGCAACTGTGCGCAGTCCGAGACGACTCCGCTCGACAACGGGGAACCATAAGTCCGCGTGCCATCCGGCGCGCTCGACTGTATTCATGATTTCTTTTTCGAGTGCTGTCAGGCTCAAATTCGGTTGTGTCTTGTCTAACAAGTTAGTAATTACGACTGCGTTTGACGAAATGGTTTACCGGAAACGATGCTCTTCGTCAGGGGGGTCGGTATGAGTCGAAAGCTAGGTAATCTACCCCTTCTCCTCCATCACCTTCTTGTACGTCGTCAGCGCGATCAGCGGGAAGTATTGGCGGTAGAGGTGGTACATCAGGTAGAAGACGCGCGGGAAGCCGGTGCCGGTGTACCAGGCTTCGTCCCAGGAGCCGTCTTTTTTCTGGGTCTTGAGAATATAGGCGATTCCCTTTGCGACGGATTCGCTGCGAGTATCGTTGGCTGCAAGCAGTCCCATGACCGCCCACGCGGTTTGTGACAGAGTGCTTGGGCCGACACCGCGCGTCGTGGGATCGTCGTAGGAGCCGCAGGTTTCTCCCCAGCCACCGTCGGGGTTCTGCACCATGCGCAGCCATTCGGCGGCCTGTTGAACGTAAGGCTCGTGGTGATCAATACCGATGGCTTCCAGCCCACGAAGCACGAGCGCCGTACCGTAAATATAATTTACTCCCCAGCGGCCAAACCATGAACCGTCGTGCTCCTGCTCGTCGCGGATGAACTTCAACGCTTTCTTCACCGCGCGATGCTTCTTGTCGTAACCGTATGTCGCGAACATCTCCAGAATGCGGCCGGTGATGTCCACGGTCGGCGGATCGAGCATGGCGTTGTGGTCGGCGAAGGGGATGTATTGGAAGACCATGCGGTCGTTGTCTTTGTCGAACGATGCAAAGCCGCCGTTCTTGCACTGCATAGAAAGAATCCAGTCAATCGCACGCTCGACGGACTCAACCTGATAGCGGCCATTCGGGTGCTCGACTTTGGAAAGGCCGAGCGCAACCATCGCCGTATCATCCACGTCGGGATAGAACTCGTTGTTGAACTCGAAATACCAGCCAGCGGGTTTGCCCTTCTTGTTGTTGACCATCCAGTCGCCGGGATTGCGGACCTGCTTTTGCAATGTCCAGTCCGCAGCTTTCACCATGCGTGGATCGGTCTTCGGCACGCCCGCCTCGCCCAGAGCAAACATCGCGTAAGCCGTGTCCCACACCGGGGACATACATGGCTGCATGCGGAACATGTCCTCGTCCTCGATTCCCAGCTTTTCGAATTCATCGAGCGCGCGAATCATCTGCGGATCATCGAGCGAATAACCCAAGCAGCGCAACGCGATAATCGCATTCAGCATGGCGGGGTAAATCGCACCCAAGCCATCAGACATTTCAAACCGTTCGAGCATCCACTTCTCCGCCTTTTTCAGGGCAATCGAACGGAGAGGACGAATGTGGACAGCCTCGAACCAATGCACCAGGCGATCGAGCACAAGAAAGAAGTTCCGCCACGAGACCAGCTTCTTGCTCCACTCCAGCCGCATACGAGATTTGTCGCGGCCACCGACGAAGAGCTCGTCAATCGCCATCTCATCGGGAATTTTCTTGAAAGGTTTCTTGGCGTAAACAATCGACAGTGGAACGAGAATCGCCCGGGACCACGACGAGATTTCGTAGATGTTGAACCAGAACCAGTTCGGGAAAAGAACGATTTCCGGAGGAATTGCGGGGACAGCATCGTAGTCGTACTGGCCCAGGAAGCAGAGATAAATTTTGGTAAAAGTATTGACCTTGGTGACGCCACCAAGCTCGAGAATTTTTTTGCGGGCTTTTTCAAGAGCCGGATGATCGGGCTTGTAACCCGCCAGCTTCAGGCTGAAATATGCTTTGACCGACGCGCTGATGTTCGAAGGCCCGCCGTTGTAGATAGGCCAGCCGCCGTCTTCATTCTGATGGCGGAGAATGTAGTTGGCACATTTCCGCAAGCGCTCCTGGTTACCGGTGCCCAGAAGAGTGTGCACCAGGATGTAATCGGATTCGAGCGTGGTGTCGGCTTCAAGTTCGCCGCACCAATAGCCATCCTCATGCTGCCGGGAAAATAGCCATGTGCGCGCCCCATCGATCGCAGCAGTTACACGCCTGGCAAGATCCTCAATTTTTCCAAACCGGAGCTGCGGTGATGAATCTGGGACCGTAGGGGAGAGCTCGTCCATACTTTGCACTAAACCTACCCTGCCGAAACGCTCACAGTCGGCGCTGCCGCTATCGCTTCCACGATCTCAGGAGGCAATCCGAAACGTACATTTTCCGGCATCACTTCCACTTCCTGCAGATTGTTGAAGCCCTTCGTCCCCAGGAACTCAACCACTTCTTCCACCAGGCACTCTGGAGCCGATGCGCCTGCAGTAAGAGCGATAGTGTTTACGCCTTTCAGCCACTCCGGTTGAATATCTTCGCAACTGTCAATCAGGTGCGAAGCTCGGCCCAGGTTGCGGGCCACTTCCACCAGTCGGTTCGAGTTCGAGCTGTTCTCCGAGCCCACAACCAGAAGCAAATCCGCATCCGAAGCCACGTGCTTGACTGCAACCTGGCGATTCTCGGTGGCATAACAGATATCCTGCGCGTGCGGACCTTTGATGTTGGGGAACTTGCGGCGCAGGGCTTCAATAATGTCTTTGGCTTCGTCGAGACTCAAAGTCGTCTGGGTTAAATACGCCACGCGATTGGGATCAGGGACGCTCAAAGCTTCCACTTGCGCCGGCGATCCAACCACCTGAGTAACCGACGGGGCTTCGCCAAGTGTCCCGATGACCTCATCGTGGTCACGATGGCCGATCAGAATCAGTGAATATCCTTCTTTGGCAAACTTGACCGCTTCGACGTGGACCTTAGTCACCAGTGGACAGGTCGCGTCAATCACTCGCAAACGGCGCTGCTTGCTGGCATTGCGGACCTCGGGAGAGACGCCATGGGCGCTGTAAATGACGCGTTCGCCTTCGGGGACTTCGTCCACCGAATCAACGAAAATGGCTCCCTTGCCGGTAAGCTCCTCAACCACGAAACGGTTGTGAACGATTTCCTTGCGCACGTAAATCGGAGGCCCGAACGCCTCGAGGGCAATGCGGACAATATCAATCGCGCGCACCACTCCGGCACAAAATCCTCGGGGCTTCAGCAAAAGTAAGGTTTTCTGGCTGTCAGACAATGGTCAGTCCTTTTAATTTGGATACTCTTAAGGATACACTTTTCCCTCGACGGGATTCCTAAAAAGCTAGCGGAAAGTATCGCCTGGGTCAATGTAAGTGCAAGAATTGCGGGTAATTAGCAGCGAGAGGCGAAAAAGCAGGGGTGAACGGGCCTGTAGACCTCCTGCTGTTCCGTCGGCTGGGGGAATGCTGAATTGTGGCGCCACAACTGTGGCAATCTCCGGGCTAGAATGGAGGTACGGCTACCTACTTTATATAATTGACTACAAAAGCAAAACAGCGGGCCGCAGCCGAAGATCCTCACCGCACTAGCACGCGTGCTTCTTACCACAAACGTTTCACATCATACAGGTCAAACAGCCGGTCGTTGCTCAGAACGGGGATGCTGAGGTCTTGAGCTTGCGCAGCAAGGAGACGATCGAACGGATCTCGATGGTGAAGAGGCAACAGACCAGCTCGGGTTGCTTGGGAGACGCTAACCGGAAGCTCCTCGAAGCCCTCCTCGGCCAGATACCGTGGAAGATCGATCACAAGCGACAATGCGTCGAGAGTGCCGATAGCAGTCTTAATCGCCAACTCCCACGCTGTGGCGGCAGACACAAGAATTGTATTTTCACCATCTTCAATCATCGAAACCGCGCGCTTCGATATTTTCGCGGGATCGCTGTACCACCAAAAGACAGCCTGCGCGTCGAGAAGGATTTTCACTCGAACCCGAGTTCCTTGAGCTCGCGATCTGTGAGCGGAGCAAATGCGTCTTTTGAAGCCGAAATCTTGCCGGCGAGGCGGCCAGGAACACGCCTCTTCAGAGCTGAGCCTATGGCGATAATCTTGGCTACGGGCTCTTTGCCGCGAGCAATGACCACTTCTTTCCCGGCACTCGCTTCTTCCAGCAGGCGCGACAGATTCGTCTTGGTTTGATGCACCGTGTACTTCATTAGCTAAGTGTATTAGCTAACCACGCTTTCGTCAAGCGATTCTTGCGCTGCAGTTTGACAAACTCCCGCTTGCTCACTTCAAATCGTCTTTCACGTCTTTCACTTTTGGCTACACAGTTCGGCCCGGAGGTTCGATGTCGCGTGCTCTAAAGATTTTTGCCGTGGTTGTGGTTCTAGCTGCAACTTGCCTGGCCCAGGATCTGGCATCATTCGAAAAGCGGGTCACGGTCAAAAAGCTGCTCAACGGACTCACTGCCGTCGTTTGTCAGCGCCCGGACAGTGCTCCGGTTTTCTCCTTCTTTACGAATGTGGACGCCGGCTCCGTTCAGGATCCGCTGGGTAAGACCGGCTTGGCGCACATGTTCGAACATGAGGCATTTAAGGGAACGGAAACGATCGGCACCAAGAACTATGCGGCCGAAAAAGTCGCATTGCAAAAAGTTGAAGATGCTTACGCTGCTTACTTGCACGAGCGCGACAAACACGTCGGTCGCGACGAGGACAAACTCAAGCAGCTTGAGAAGGCATGGCAGGATGCCATTAAGGCCGCCCAGGACTATGTGGTACCCAACGAATTCAGCGTAATCCTCGACAGCAACGGTGCGGAGGGTACGAACGCTTTCACCGCCGAGGACAACACCGGGTATTTCTACTCCTTCCCTATTAATCGGCTTGAACTGTGGGCTTATCTTGAGTCTTCGCGTTATACGCATCCGGTGTTTCGCGAATTTTATAAAGAGCGAAATGTGGTCACCGAAGAGCGGCGCATGCGCACCGATAGCAACCCCGTCGGCCGTCTCATCGAACAGTTCGTCGCCGAGGCTTACGTGGCGCACCCCTACCATCGCCCAGGGGTCGGGTACTACTCGGATCTGGACAGCTTTTCCGCCACCGATGCACAGCACTTTTTCGACACGTACTACATCCCTTCTAATATGGTCGTTGCCGTGGTCGGTGATGTTGATCCTGCGCAGACGATGGCCGTCATCGAAAAATACTTTAGCCATATCCCTTCGCGTGCCAAGCCAGATGAGCGGACCACAACCGAGCCTCCTCAGAATTCCGAACGCCGGGTGATCCTCCATGAGCACTCACAACCTATGTATCTCGAGGGCTACCATCGTCCTGACTTTCGCGACAAGGATGATGCCGTGTACGACACACTCGCCGACTTGCTCTCCGAAGGG
>QHZR01000164.1 GCA_003224755.1 Acidobacteriota bacterium | reverse complement strand
AAACTTGGCTGCCCTGACGGCCCGTTTGGCTGTGGTTGGGTTTACGTCGCTCCGAGTAACGGAAGCTGGTACGGCGTCTTTATCAATCCGCCGCGGTCGGTGGTGGGATCGTAAAAAAATTGCCACTGATTGTAATGGTCTTTTTTATTGAATTCGCGGATCGTCTTGTCTTTCTTTAAGCTCGCTACGCCGATAATTGCGCCTCCACCAAAAACCTGTGGCGCGCCGGTCGGTCCAACTTGCTGCGACAGCGGTTGCGGCGGCGGCGCCGCCCCGGCTTCTTGGTCCGCCTGGGAATTGTCGCTCTGGTCTCCAGCAGCTTGCGGATTCTGGGCTCCGGCCACCGCGCCTGTGCCCATGCCTCCCGCCGGTCCGGTTGTTCCATTTGCCACGCTTGGTCCGGTGTGTTGCTCAGACGTTATCTGGCTTACTGGCGCGAATCCAGCGACTGGTTGCGAATTCGACAACGACTGGATGTCCGTCAGGTGCAAAAACTTGAAATCTCTCTCCTTCCCGGTAGCCGGATCGCGGTTCATCGGGTCTTTATAACGTTTGCGCAGAAATCGGAGACGGTTCGTACTCTCCAGATCTTCGATTCGGGTTGGATAGCGCCCGAATTTCTTGAAATACCTCTTCACTGCCCGTGTGTACTGACAGCCGAGATGTATCATTTCGTCTTCCTGGTCACGCTGACTCTGGTACTTGAAATCCTCAATCACCTTCAGTGAGGCAATCGACAGAAAGGCCACAAGCAACAGCAGTACGAGCAGAACGTAGCCATGCTCGGAACGCATTTTGCGATTTCGTAATTGGGAAGGTTTGCAGTCACTCCGCCCCTGGCTGGCCGGACGATTCGCTAGCGAAGGTGATTTCAATTTCGATCCAAACATTTTCAAATTACCTAATCACAAGATTACCCAATTACGAAATGTTTCTCATCCTTGCGACAGCGGAATGTTTTCCCGGTTATTGCTTAACACGTCGAGAATCTCCACCGCATTCGGTGAAATCCGCACAACCTTGTAGCGCCGGTCCACGATGTCGCCTTCGCTGGCAACGAAGACATCTTCATTCTTGTATAGAAAAATTCGTTTCGCTCCATCCGGGCGGCTGGTTGCGAATCCATAAAACCTAAGATTGCTCGGCGGGGGAGGGGGTGGTGCTTGCGGGGTGTTATTCGCAACTTGTGGATTCGTCACAACCGACGCGACGGGTCTCGGCGGCGGCTCCACAAACACCCTAAAAATATTCCGCCCCGTTCCTTCGTATTTCGTGTCTTCGCTGGCCTTCAGCAAATCGAGATGTAGCGTCGGATCGAGCGATGACGCGCCACTCGCCTTTTTTCCGGTGGATCGCGTCCGCGAGTTGTTCCTCGATGTTGGTTGTGCCGGCTGGTTAGATAACTCAGCGGCACTCGGCACTGTATGGGTCGCGGACGCAGAGGTTACGTCTGAAGACCCTCCGCCAAAAAACGTCAAGAAACGCGTCGCAGCCAGCCCAAGCGCCAGTACCCCCAGCGCCACTGCTGCGATCAGTTTCGTCCGATTCTCCGCGCCCACTTTCACTACGTTGTCCTTGAGTACGTCTCAACTTTGATTTGCAGCTTCACTCCGCCGCTCTGCTCGCTCCCCAGTTGCACCCCATCCACAATGAAAAATAACTTGTTCCGCTCCAGCGCGTTAATGAAACGGGCAACCTGCAAGTAGTCGCCGGAAACGTCGGCATCCACTTCCTTCTTTTCCAGTCCCTCGATTTCCGCCTCGTCAGTCTTGTATTTCACCGACGAGACTCGCACCCCCGTCTCCTGCGCAACCTTGCCCAGGTCCGCCGAGATGGTCGAATCCTCCGCAGGAAACCGGTCACGATAGAACTGTTCAATCTGCTGTTGCGCCACCGGAATCTTCTTGTCCAGACCTCGCCACGGCGCCGCGGCACGCGCCTTGCGCTCCTGATTCAGTTGAGCGAGTTGTTGTTGCCGTGCTGCCTGTGATCCCCCCAGCGGCGTGAACAGAATCACCAGTGCCACTATGTCCACCACAACCAGCGCGGCTATTACAACTTTGAGTCGATTGCGCGTTTGCTTGAGATCGGGCATCAGTTCACCCCACTAGCGGTACCAGTTTCATCAGACGGCACATAAAGCGTGCTGATATCAAACGTCACTCTGTCCGTGTTCCCGGCGCCCTCACGGTCTTCGCGCGTCCTCTCCGAGTCAATGCGTGTATCTTTGAATCGCTTTGATGCCTCCATTTTGCGGACGAGATCGCGTGCCTGCTCCGAGTTATCCCCGCCAACCACCATCTTGATTTCTATGTTGTTGTCTTTTGACAAATCAGGGTGGATAGAGACCACGTGCAGATGTGCCGGCATTACGCGCTCAAGGTCCTCAAAAAGCCGCGTCCATGAAAATGCCTTGCGTGCAAAAATTTCGTTCAGGAAACGCGAGCGGTCGCGGATTACGCGGTTCTGCGGCCGATTCAGCGTCGCTTCCGCCTGGGCCTTCTCCTGGTCGAATCGCGCGATCACCGACTCCATGTCGGCGATCTCCTTGCGTTCATGGCTCGCATTGATAAACCTGGTCGTCGCCATGAAGCCGAGCAAGGTCGTAGCCAGGCAAAGCAATGCCAGCCCGGTTCCCCAACTCGTCCAAAACCGCTGGGCGTCTTCGTACGGCTGGCTCGCCAGATTGATGTCAATTCGCATATTTCGAAAGCAGGGCGCCCACCACTCCCGCCATTCTCCATTTCGGAATTGAACCGCCACCCAGTCCAAGTTGCGAAGCGGTAACCAACTCGCGGACTTCCGCACCGGTCTGCGCATGCAGTGCTGGTGTCGCACCGGCAATGTCCGAGATGCCGGCGACAAGAATCTGTTCAATATTGGTGCTATATGTGTCCTGAAAAAACACCACCGACGGATACACGTCTTCGGCCAATTGCTCCCCGCTAATCGTCACGCCGCGAGTGTTCTCGAGGGTGCGAAACAGCAGTAATTGCTGCTTGTCGAGGATGGCAATGCTCGTCGTGCGCGCATCCACCTTCACTACCAGCGTGCCGTGTTCGCCTGGGGTTCCACCCAGCGCCGCCAGCATCGAAGGCAGCACCACTCCCGGACTGAATCCCGCGTCGCGAAATGCGCTTTCGTAATCTTCGATCACGCTATGCAGCGCCACCGCAGCTACCACCCGCAATCCCGCGCCGGAAGTCTGCGTATGGTAGGACACAGCGGCTTTGTCCACATCGAATGGCAGCGACTTCCGCAGGCGGAAGCGCACAACTCCCTCGGCTTCCTCATGGTTGTCAGGCAGAGTCTCGAAATCCAGCAGCACCACGCGCACGGCAGCATCCGGCAGCACCGCGACCACATCGCGTGTGCGTGCGCCGACGTTCCCCAGAGCGTCCTGCAACGCGCTAACTACGGCGCTCCGCTGCCGCAGATTGCTCTCGGTAAGGTCCGGGACCACGCACCCCGGCGTCAATTCGCTGGTCGAGCAGAGCTCCAGCACCTGTCCGGAATCCGCTGCCCGCCCGGCAATTACCCGGTCAGGAGCGATTTCGCAAGCCAGCTTCGGCCTGCCCGAATTGTATGTACGAGCCATTGTCGTGAAATTCTATTTAATCAGTTGTTAGCGATCAGTTGCCAGTGGTCAGTTAATTACTCTGTAGTCAGCGTGAATCGGTGACAAAAGCTCCTCGCAGTGATTGATTGGGGTTGCTTTCGATATCCTGCCGACTGGGCAACTGATCACTGGCAACTGACTTATCTCATCGTCTCAATAAACGTGACCTTATTAATCTCCTTAAGCGTCGTCATCCCCGTGCGCACCTTATCCAGCGCCGATTCGCGCAGGAACCGCATGCCTTCTTCGCGTGCGGCGCGGCGAATCTCTGACGTAGGCTTGCGGGCCAGAATCATTTCGCGAATTCTGTCGCTCAGGTCAAGCAACTCGTGGATCGCCGTTCGCCCGCGGAACCCGGTTCCCGCACATTCAATACACCCTTGGCCTTCATAAAATGAAACCTTCGACCACTGCTCAGGATCCAGTCCGCTGGCCTCCAGCACCTCCGCCGGATACTTCACAACACTACGGCATGAATTGCAGATCAGCCTGACCAACCGCTGCGCCAAAATGCAGTTCAGCGCCGATACAAAGTTGTAAGGCTCAACTCCCATGTTCAGGAAGCGTCCCAATACGTCCACAACGTTGTTCGCGTGCACCGTTGTGAACACCAGGTGTCCGGTCAGCGCCGATTGAATTGCGATCTGGGCGGTTTCGGTGTCTCGAATTTCGCCGACCATGATCTTGTCGGGATCGTGCCGCAAGATAGAACGCAATCCACGCGCAAACGTCAGGCCTTTTTTCTCGTTTACCGGAATCTGGGTGATTCCTCGAATCTGGTACTCAACCGGATCTTCAATCGTGATGATCTTATCTTCTTCGGTCTTGATCTCGTTTACTGCGGCGTAGAGCGTTGTGGTTTTGCCGCTGCCGGTCGGCCCGGTGACCAGCACCATCCCGTACGGCTCTTTAATGTAGCGCCGGAATTTGCGCAGGTCATCCTCATCAAAGCCCACGACTTCAAGCGTCAGAGAGCGAAATTTCTCGCTCATGGATTCTTTGTCCAGCACGCGCAGGACCGCGTCTTCGCCGTGAATCGAAGGCATGATCGAAACGCGGAAGTCAATCGGCCGCTCCGGCTGTCCGTATTTCACACGGAACCGTCCGTCCTGTGGCACGCGCCGCTCCGAGATATCCAGTTCGCTCATTACCTTGATGCGCGAAATAATCGTCGAATGATGTTCTTTGGCAATCGGCGGCATCGCCTGCGTGAGCACACCATCAATACGGAACTTGATCGAAACTGAATCGTCGCGCGTCTCAATATGAATGTCGCTGGCCCGCCGCTGCAGCGCAGTAAAAATCGTAGTATCCACGAGCCGGATAATCGGGCTCATGTCGCCTTGCGCCGTCAGCTTGTCAATCGATATGCTCTCGTCGCCGCCTTCTTCTTCATGAACGACGTCCAGCGTGAATCCTTCGCTCGCATCTTCGAGCACCCGCTTCGACTGTTCCGTTTTCTTGAGAATTTCGCTGATCTGCGCCAGCGTTGCCACTTTGGTGAGGATCCGCTTACCCAGCAGTAAACTGATCTCATCAATCATCATCAGCTGGCTGGGATCGGCAATGGCAATCGCCAGCCGTCCATCGTGCGTTTCTTCGAGTGGAACGAAGTTGTAGCTGAACATCAAACGCGGTGGGATTTTCGTAAACAGGTCGTGGTGCAACTGGAAGTCATGCAGGTCCACAAACTCACACCGATACCTTCGCGCCACGTCCTTAGCGCGATCAACTTCCGAAGAGTGGGCGGCCGTTACCGGTTGACCGTTTCCTCCGCTCACGAACACCGATTTCTTTTCTGCTTTTTCCGCCATGCTTTCCATTCCACCCTACCCTGATCTCGCACTCAAACTATTTCCAGCGCGCCAACGCCCCCTCAATGAATACTCGAGCTCAACGTAAAGATCGGCAAATATAACGAAATCAGGATTCCGCCCACAAAAATTGCCATAATAATCAGAATTACCGGTTCGATCAGCGCCATTGCCGCCGCCAGCGCCGTCTGCACGTCTTCCTCATAAAATTCAGCCACAGAGTTCAACATAGCCGGCAGCGCTCCCGTGGATTCCCCCACCTCTATCATTTCAACCGAAAGATCGGGGAAAATCTTCTGCTCTTCCAGGCTCCGCGCCAGCGATTGCCCTTCCCGCACTCTGACCGACGCATTCTGTATCCCATTCAAAATCTTGCGGCTGGTCATGGACGCGCCCGTCGTCTCCAGCGATGGCAGCAGTGGCATGCCTCCCGTCAAAAGCGTGGACAGCATTCGCGAAAACGTGGACACATGGTACTTCATCCAAATATCGCCAATCACCGGAAGGTGGTGCGTTGCGCGATCTATAGTCTCTGCCCCGCGGTCCGTTGCCTTCCACCGCCACGACAAAAATATTGTTATGCCCGCTACCGCCGCCAAGATCGGCGCATAGCGCTGCGCGTGCGTACCCATCTCCAACATCAACAGCGTGATCGAGGGCAGTTGTGCATTCAGATCCTCATAAAGCTTCGCGAACTGAGGCACCACGTACGTGACCAGGAAGACCAGCATCACCAGTACAACTGACACCAGCAACGTTGGATATACCAGCGACACCGCGAGTTTCTTCTTGAATGTCAGTGCCAAGCGCTGAAAACTGATGTAGCGCGTCAGGACCTCATCCAGATTGCCGCTTTTCTCGCCCGCCATCAACGTAGTTGTGTAAATTTTTGGAAAAACGTTCTGCGCCGAGAACGCCTCCGACAGCAACTCGCCGCCTTTAACGCGTTCGCGCACGTTCTGCAATAGCGACCTGAAGTAAGAATCCCTCTGGCGCTTAATCAACAGATCTAGCGATCCCAGGACCGGCAGTCCCGCCTTTAAAAGCGTCAGCAGTTGCTGGTTAAAAACCAGGAAGGTGGACGGTTTTACCCGCCTGCCGCGCCGGATACGCCCTCCGGTCAAAACCCCCTTAGGTTTTACCCAATAGACTAGGAAACCCTGCTGGGTAAAACGATCGCGGATCTCGGCCTCGGAGTAGCCGTTCTCCACCTGTTGCGTTAGGTGACCCCGCTCGTCGGCTACTTTGACAACAAACTCAGCCATTTGTTTGTTTAATTCAGACCGTTTCTTATCCTCAGTCTAACATCGAAAAACACTGTTCTTGCAGCTACTTAGCACCCAAGTGTACCCGCGGTAACGTAATTGTAGAGACGTTGTTTGCAACGTCTAAAAGCGGGTCCAGGGTGCCCCGTCCAAGCTCTGCTTGGGCGGGAACCATTCAGTTCGATTCACTGCTCACCACTGTCCTCCTCAATCATTTCCGTTCCAGATGGGGCCGTAAACCGAAACTGCTTGTCCGCAACTTCGACATTTTCTTTCGAATTGCTGAATCTATACTCCGTCACCGAATCATCCACCGCATGAATAAGAATCCGGGCAATGCGATGCTCCGGCGTTATTTCCAGAACAACCTGTTCCACCCGGTCCTCGAGCCCGCGCGGCACGCCACGAAGCATGACATCTTCCGGCTTCCACGCCTGTATATCGGGAGCAAACGACAAGGCCTTCAACTCTTTCTCCAGCTTTGTCTTACCCAGCAGGAACGCAAGCGGCGATCGCAAGTCCTCCAGATTTTTCAAAGGTGACTTCCGCGCCTGCTTCTCCGCCGGCAGATACAGCCACGTCGCTTTTCCGTCCGCTAAAAACAGCTTCTCCTCGGGAGAACGGTACTCCCAGCGCATCTTGCCGGGTTTTTTCAGCCATAAGGTCCCAACTTCTTCTCGCTGAATCCCCGAGCCTTGGTAGATCTCTGTGAAATCCGCCTGAAACGATTGCAGCTGGTTATAGTGCTCATCCACCCGCTGAGCGACTGCATGCACATTTGGCAGAGCATACGCGGTCGTGGCCATTGCGATCCAAAACGCCGCAGGCACAACGCACGGGCGAATTCTTGTAGGGATGTTAATTGCCACGGGATTTCCAGGTGTAGATAAGGAGGATTCTCCCCCTCTTATTTGATGCCGGGATCAGGCCATTGTACGGCAATGAGTGGAATGGAGCTGGCTGCGATCGCGACGGATTAGGCTCTAGACGGGCGAATCTAAAAGGACCGAATTTGTTGGACTTGAGTCCATAGACATCCAACTCTCGGGTTTCTCGTGATCCGCCCAGAATCATTTGGCGTGCGATCTTGTTCTGAGACTCGATTTGTTAAATGTTAGTCGGGCAGTCCCAGGCGGCGCATCAGGTCTTTGAAGCGAGGATCGGAGCGGAGCGGGTCGAGGGCCGGATAGCGAATTACGAACAGCAGCTCGTTATCTCCACTAGAATAAGCCTTCTCCAAATATTCGAACGCCTGAATGCGGTTTCCCGCGAGCGCGGCGGCGTCGGCCACCGCGGCGGAGCGATCCGAGTCGTCGATCTGCATGCTGAGTTCCAGATAACCTTTGGGGTCGGGGCTGGCGGAGTTCATTTTCGGAAACGCCTTCCGCAATTCGGCGACTGCCTCCGGGAAATGGCCGGTATTGGCGTAAAACTGCGATAGCTTGTAATGTGCTGGAGGAAAATTCGGATCTCGTGCAAGAACTTTTTGAAACTGCGCGAGGGACTCGGGGTAACGCCGGACCTGTAGCAATAGAAGGGCGTAGTTGGCATTGACGATCGAGGAAAGCGGGTCGATGGACAGAGCCGTCCGGTATTGCTCAATCGCCTCGTCAATACGGTTCTGGGGACTCAGACAGGTAATCGCGTAAAAATAGTGGGTGGCAGCGCTGTTGCCGTTCAGAGCCATTGAACGGCGAAATTCCGCTTCCGCCTCTTTCCATTTCCATTCATTCGCGAGTGCCTGGGCGAGCGAGGCATGGGCTTCGGGCAAAGAGTCGTCGAGTTCGACGGTTTTGTGCGCGGCTTCGTCGGCCAGTAGTTCCGCCTGCTTGGACACGATCGGAATATAGCTAGGGGCGACATGTTGGGGTGATTCAGAGCGGAGGCGGCTTGGGCCTCGCGTTGAAAACGGGCGAGAGTTTGGGGTTCGCGGGCTACGTCCTCCGGAAGAAACTTGAGGGCGACGAAGCGATTGAGGCGTGTGTCTTCGGCTTTATAGACCACGCCCATTCCGCCTCCACCTAGCTTTTCGATGATGCGGTAGTGCGAGACTGTCTGGTCGATCACGATTGGGGTCCGGCGGCGCTGTCCGGTTTCAGGTCGCTTTATCTTACGGACGCCGCACCTGCCAGTCAACGAAGCCCCTCCGAGGCGCTCGCATCTCACCCAGAACACTTGTGTTCTATTAGGGGCAAGCTGCTGAGATGGCCCCGGTATTGAATTCGGTACAAAAGGAAATCACTATTGGGTGGTCAGCAATCCAGAATTAACTCTTCACGAACCGCTATCAGACAAGCACAGGTGAATGCCGCCGTCCGACAGGTCGCGTTTAAGCTCTCAACCTGGATTCTTCACCCACTCCCGCGCCTCCTGCTCCGTGCGGAAGATCTTGATCGTCGGGTCCTCGTTCTGTATCAGGTGATACATTCTGGTCACGCCATAAACCGCAGGATTGGTTGGGATCACGATTGCTTGCTTGGAGGTTTCGGGAAATGGATCCAGTAGATCCATGCGCTTGAACTCGTCATATCCCAGACGCACGTCGGATGCGCCGCTCATGTCCACAATCTCGTCAAAATCAGGACTGAAGTTTGGATCGGCGCGCAGAGAAGCGAGCTGATGGAGTACTTCGTCGAAGGTTACAACTCCGCTGTCGTCGACATGGACGACGTGACGCGCGGGCATGCACACCTCCCGCGAACACCTTCTACTTCTAAAGCCGCCTTCATTCTACGACTGGTGTCAATAAGGATGGTCAGGCTGCCCGCGGGTGCCTCACCCTACGCGGTTTTCGTAGGGTGGGTCTGTTGACGTAGTGAAGTCGAACTTCAACATCAGCTTATCCGCCCGTCAATTCACGATATTGTTCTTCATTTAGAGGCACCACGCTGAGCCGCCCTTGGCGAACCAGCGCTGAGTCGGAGAAAACCTTGTTCGCCTTAATCGCGGCCAGATTTACGGAAGTTGTCAGCGCCTTGCCAGATTTGATCTTGACCCGAGGGTTCTTCGTGTCCGAGGCATCAACCGAAACTACCGTCGCCGTCCCCACCGCGCTCTTCACGCTTCCGGTTTCATAGATCACCAGCCGGTCACCGGATTTCATGCCACGAAGATTTTTCAGCGCCACCGGATTCGAGACGCCATCCCAAATGGTTTCCTTGTCGCGCTGCAAATCGGCAAACGAATACTCGGAAGGTTCAGTTTTGAGGAGGTATGGCGCGATCTCACGGTCTGCATTGGCAGATTCCATCATTAGATCATTGAGCGATTGTCGTTAATGCAGCCCTCGCTCGGTTATCTTCAATGATTCAATGACCCGATGATTCAATGATGCAATTTTTACTGCGGTTTCTTCTCCTCCGGTTTCTGCTGCTCTCCCGGATGTTCCTCGTAAATCGAATACTGGTTCGCGGGCCGCTTCATCTTCACCGTTACGTCCATGCTGGGCTTGTCCACGTCATAGTCTTCGCCATACGTTTGGAAGCCCTGCGCCAGCACCTGGATACGTAACTTCCCATAGGGAACGCCATCGAAACTGGCCTTTCCGTCCGCGTCCGTCTTCAACTCAAGTCCTTGCCGTCGCTGTTTTCCATCATCGTTCACCGGATGCATGACCACCGCGGCATTGCGAACTGGCTTGCTATTCTCGTCGCGAATGACCACGAAGCTCACGTTGGCGAGAGGAACGCGCTTCTTTTTCGCCAGGCCGGCCATGACAAAACTGACGCCTATCAGACCAACCGCACAGATCCGCGCTGAGAGTCGCATGGGTGAGAAAACCTGTCGCTAATTCTAAACATGTCTCGAAGACTCTGTCACGCGCTCGAAACCGGGTTGCCCCGCGCCTGCCCTGAGCGACTGAACACGAAGCGAGAAGGAGTCCAACCGGTCTCGCCGCTGTTGCAAGAAGTGGGATAACCGTGCCATGCACCAGTAGGGAGTCCCTAAGGGAAGTCCTGTTTTG
>QHZR01000163.1 GCA_003224755.1 Acidobacteriota bacterium | reverse complement strand
CTGCGACATGAACAGCGCGATGAGCGGTGATGCCGGGAATGCCGAGACATGCACCCTGCTCCAGCGGCACGCTCTCGGGGACTTGAATGACCTGTCTGACGAGAACGACGGTGTACTCGGCGGCGGTTCCGAAAGGACGGTAGGATTGAGCACCATAACACCATACCCTCCGCCGAATCCATTCCTTCGAGACTCCATCGCCCACCGCATCAACAGTACCCGACCCATCGCTATGCGGAATCACACGCGGATACGGCATCCCTACCCCAAATGCGTCCTCGCGTTTCTTGACATCGCCCGGATTTATACCGGAAAAAGCGATGCGAATTCGAACCCCGCCTGCTTGGGGCTGTGGGTCTTGCATCTTACCCACGATCAGGGACATCCTGAGCAGCACCTTGCTTCTCATAGCATGCGGCCCTCATGTTTCATTCCTTTCGATAACCCGTGCTGGAAGCTCATCCTCGTCGTGCAATGGTTGTTTGTTGGAAAGCTCCATGTACTCGTCGGCTCCCACGAGCCTCAGCACAAGCCGCACTGGAATCGGGAACCTCTGACGTGATGGGTCATGCACGACCTTCCCCGATGAAAGCTTATATTTCGTGCCAACTGTCTTGAGGTCGCAACCGCCTGCCGCGAGGACATTCTTCACCCACTCGCTATGGCTGCTGTACGTCAGAGCGATGATGAACCCGTTCGGCACCCGAAACACATTTATCGGTGTGCGGTAGACCTTTCCTGATTTGCGGCCCACGTGAGTGAGGATGCCGAAGCCGGGGAGCCAGCCTGCGAACAGCCCCGTGATTCGGTTCGTCACGAGGATGTTGAACTTTGCCAGCCATCGCTTGCGGAACCGCATCGCGAGGACGGCTGCGGCGGGAATGGCGAGAACCAAAATGGCGGTAGTCACGAGGCACCATGCTTACTGTGCTCGGCAGTGCCGAAGATCGAAAGTGAGGTCAGCCGTGCCTTTCTTCTCGTTGAGGTGCAGCATGGTATGGGACTCATCTGCTCTCGCCGGATGCTTCGTTAAGAACAGATTAATCAAATTCTGGTTGTAAAGCTGCCCGACCTTCAGGAACAAATCTTTGCTAGCGTCCTTGAGGGTCTCCGCATTTTCTCCGATGAGATTGATGCTGCTCACAAAAAACTGCTTTCCCTCGTCCACATCGATGTCGAAGGATACAAGTTGTCCGTCATCGTCAAAGCGTGGCTCTGGAACAAATGTGACGTTAATGAAACCCTGCACCATGTATGCTTTTCTGAGGCTCTCCAAACCTTGAGCGATATTCTGTCGGTTGGCAATCTCACCATCTTTGATAGGAAATAGGTCTCTCAGAGCACGATTGTTGCTGATGGTTTTGTTACCCCGGAAGGTAATCTCTCCGAGCCGACACTGTTCGTGCTCGTCGATATGTGCATTCAATGCAATACGACTGCTCACCGGATTACTGCTGATAATCTTGGACTCTCCAGTAACCTGCACCTTGAAGTAGCCCCGGTCTTGCCATGCCTCGCGCACTAACTCAAGTGCTTCATCGGTAACGCCGTCCGCTGAACCCCGGTATTCACGCTGTTTGATTGCCGCAGCAATCTGGTTCTGCTCCTCAGCAGGGATTTCAAGTGTCCCATCAAACACCACATCCGAAATCCTGACTTCTGGGTTAAGGGGCTCGGTCTGTCCGTGCGGCGAAGAATCTGGACACGACTCGACAGTGGTCGAAATGGGGAACTCGACCGGAGGAGGCAGCGCATTTAAAAGTTTTTGTCGAGCATCAGCATCAGTACCCATCCGAAAGGTCACCTCGACAGTGATTTTGTCCGCAACGGGGTTTCCGCTTTTAAGGGCTGGTTCGAATCTCCAACTTCGAACTGCTTCGATGGCCTTCTCGTCCAAGCCCATTCCCAACGAGCGTTCTACGCGAACGTCGTGGACTGCGCCATCGGTGCCCACTTCGACACGGAGGACACACGTGCCTTGCACATTCGCTTTTCGCGCTGCTTCGGAATACTCGGGGTTTGGGTGGTAGATAGGGCGAGGCGGAACTATATCCGAGCCAGCATGCGCTGTGCCGTGCAAAACTACGAGCATTACGACAGCAGAGATGACGCGTACCATAATTAGCTTGGACGCCATCGGTCAACCACGAATGGAACGGATACAAGGATACTCTTGTCACACGGGGAGCAGCGGATGTACGGATTGATCGTGAAGCTAACGGTTGTACCCGGCACGCGGCAAAAGATGGTCGCCATCTTAAAAGTGAGC
Source organism: Acidobacteriota bacterium (assembly GCA_003224755.1). GTDB lineage: Bacteria > Acidobacteriota > Terriglobia > Terriglobales > Acidobacteriaceae > Gp1-AA145. The sequence continues at coordinate 16,248 of QHZR01000163.1, read as the reverse complement.
GCAGCCAATATGCCGGGATGCTTGAGCTACGTGGTTGCCGAAGATTCGTCAGACCCAAACGCTCTTTGGGTGGCCGAGGTCTGGGACAGTGAAGCCAGCCACACCGCCTCGTTGTCGCTGCCTGCCGTGAAAAACGCAATTCCTCAGTCCAAGGCGATAGTCACGAAATTCGAGAAGATCGCCGTAACGACTCCCGTGTGGGGAGCCGGACTGCCCGCAGCCGAGTAAAAATCTTCGGCAGCCCGAATGACCTATTTCACGGTATCTTCGAGGGGGTTCATGGTTCCAGCCACTTGCTGGCATGTGGCGCCCTTGAAGTACGGAAATGGCATCCGCATTCTCACACGCGGTCGCAGCATTGAGCATCGGAACCTGCTTCTACCGACCGCAGATTCCGAAGCGCGTTTGGGTTGCTGGTGCGCTGTGCTCGGTTCTGCCGGACATTGATGTGATAGGGTTCCGGTTCGGCATCCACTACGGCGACTTCTGGGGCCATCGTGGCTTCACGCACTCGCTCCTCTTTGCCGCGATACTTTCCGGCACGACCGCAATAATCCTGTTCCGCCGTGATGCCTTGGGAATTGGGCGACTCGCCCTGTTCGGGTACTTGTTTCTAGCGACCGCGAGCCACGGCTTCCTTGATGCAATGACCAACGGCGGGCTCGGCGTGGCGTTCTTTTCGCCCTTCGACAAAACGCGCTATTTCCTGCCGTGGAGGCCTATCCGCGTTTCACCGATTTCGATTCATCGATTCTTCAGTGGACGTGGATACGCCGTGCTCCAGACCGAACTGGTATGGATTTGGGTTCCCGCGATACTCTTGGCATTGTTGGTCTGGCTGCTGCGCACAAGGAACGAGGGAGGTGGGGATGCCAAGTCAATAGGCTGAGTTCAACTGCATGCCGGGAGAGGGATTTCAATCTGATTGAAATCCCACGCTTCCCGGATGTGGGCAATGGTTGTGTCCCTTTGTTGAGCATCGATGTCTTGGGTACTGAAATCGAAGTTCAACCAGAACAGGAAATTCATATAGACGGCCTTGCGATTCGTCGAGACCTCGCACACGAAATCCATTCGGCTGTAATCCCACGTCTTAGCCATACAAACAAACTGCTCGATAGCATCCTTTCCCTTGAGCCCGAATCTGTCCGGCACGCAACCCTTAAAGCTTGAACCGAAGAACCCCGATTTGAGACTTATTCTCCCTTGGAGTGAAGCATTGAACTCATGAAGGCGTTCGGCTGGAATCCAATATTCGATATGCATAGCTGACCCAACCGTGTGCGGCTCGAAGCCCGCGAGAAATGAGTGAGGCACTGCGAACTGCATCACGTACCCGGCAAACCCGGAGGCTTCATCTTTCGTGTTCCAATCTCGTGCTATCTGGGCTGCGTACTCGATGTTCGCCACAGGGTAGAAGATTGGCTGATGGGTGAAGCGCGGCGGGAACTCTCGCATTCCTGAGTCCCATAGCAACGCAAGCTCGTGAATCCCTACCGGGCGGAAGAGAGTCGTCATGGTATTTGAGCCCCGTTCCAAAACCGCAGGTAGGTATCGCTCACGACCGCTGAGATTTTGCTTCTGTCCACTTTCTCCGGCAGCACGCTCTCGGTTTCAGCCTTCTCCAGTTCCGTGAAGAGCGTGTTCGCCAGATTGAGCACCCGGTCAAGCGAGCCGTTAGTTCCCGGTACGAATCGTAATCAGCAAATCCTTTTCAGGACGAGGCAGAGTGATTGTGCACGAGCGCATCAGTTCGATGCCTTCTTTCAGCAGCCGAATTACGTGCATCGCAGCCTTGATGTCGTAGCCATGAGCACCGATTAGTTCGTGCCGTTGTCCCTTCTTCCCAGCACCGATTTCCCTGTAAACGGCGAAGCTGTGCCTCAGCGAAACCACCGAATTGAGTGGATGCTTGGCGGGAGAGAAACACATTCCGGTGCTTCAGAATCTCCTCCCATGGTTCCGGCTGTGGTGCATAGTTTTGCGAAAACAGGAAATGCAGAGCGGTCGGATTACCCTTTGCCGCGAGACCCGCCCACTTCCTCAACGAGTAGAGGCACACATCGATGTCATCTGGGCCATTCCGGCGTTCATCGCCAGCGGTACTCCAGACATAGAAGTCCTGCTTGTCCAACCCGAGCACAAGTTCTGGCGGCTCTAGGTAGATGCCGTAGATGTCCAAGTCGTCGGTGTTCTTCACCTTCGCGCCGTGCAGTTCGCTGCCGCCTACGAACAGGTGGATGAGGCTGTCCGGGTGAGGAAACTGAGCTTGCCGCACGGCCGACATGAGTTGTTCGGTGCGGGTCACGAGAGGTTCCTTTCAATTAGCAATTCATATCAGCGAAGGGCTCAGCCACGAGTTGGTACTCATCTTCATACACAACATAGCCGACGCGCTTGACTTTCAGCGTTCGCACGTGGATTCCATGGTTCTCCAGAATTGCGACCAACTCACGCATGTACGCCAGATGCTCAGCGGCCGTGTCCTTGAACCAAGAGAGCGCCCGATTCCTCTTTCGATAGAACGGAGCCTTCGCCGCCGTAAAGCGGGTTGGACGTTCCAGATTTTCGTTGAACCACCAACGAACCATATCATGCTGTTCTTCCTCGAACGGATGGAGTTCTCCGGCATCACGCAGGTATCTCACAGCATGAAACACTCCAAGCGCACGCTCAGAATCCTCATCGATTTGGGCGACAACAAATCTCAAATACATAGCAATACCCATGCCCAAGGGCACCAAATCCCTTGGCGATTGCTGTTTCTATTCGCGGAAAGAAGTGGTTGCGGCGACTGCCGTCATAGCAGCCCGACCGCATACAGCACTTCTTGAAAGCGGAGTCCGGAGCCGCAGGGACAGAGGTCATTGCGACCGAGCTTTTCTAGAAGCTCCTTGTCTCTATGCACGACCCTGTGACCGCGCTTTACTTGTTTTTCGGAGGGGTATCCCTTACGACGCTTACTGCTGCGCGTGAAAGGAGGACTGATTGGCGAGTTCGTCTTGATATTTCATGGTGTGCCTCCTTGTGAGGTGAGTAGAGTTTAGCATGACTTTCGCTTATTTGAGCCGTGTGACTGCGTTCTCTTTTCTGCAGGAGGAAACATACGCAGCGGCTACCACCCACGTTACCCGCTTGGGGTCGTGGGCATAGTAAGCGAGCAGGTAAGGACGGCTGACGACGACCATGTAGGTCTCGTGCTGATCGGCTGGCTTCCATTCATATACATGTCGTCCTTGCCCCCTCCGCTTTTCCGCCAGTGCAATAGAGCCTGCATCCGCGTTCGCGAACCGGGCAATGGCTTCGGATGCGACTCGCTGCGGGTCATCGAAGATCCAATCCCGCTGACCTAGGTCAGCTTCCTGCTGAGCTTTAATCCAGTTTGTTGTCGAATCAATGGGCGTCAAGAACTGGTAACCACACCCAACTTTGCCGATATCAGGCTGGTCGAATCCCGCACCATAATCGAGGTCATCGCGATTCTGGACATCAACTGATTTGATTCCCTGAATGGCGAGCAAAGTACAGCAACCCATGTGTCCGTAACCGCCCCACGAGCTTCCCTTCGGATACTCGATAAGCCGTCCGGAGAAAAAACGACCCACCAACGTCGCATGCACAATGGAGCCGTGCATACCAGAGCGGAACGGCGGCTGGATGAGCTTGTCAAACTGGCGGAATTGTTCGTCGTCCGTAAGCGGTATCGCGATGTCCTCGACCTTGAGTTCCTTCGGGCGGTGCCTGTCGGCAGTAACGCCACAGCAGTACATTGTTCCTGACTTCGCCTTCCCACCATACTCAAGCCACACTCCCGGCCATGAAGGGCAGGTAGGGTCGAATATCGTGAAGTCTTCGAAAGCGTGCGATACGAACCCGGTGACTTCCACAAGTTTGTGGTTGTATGCCGCTGGGTCACTCTTAAGCTCGCAAACCGTGACCGTTTGGGGCTGGTCTTCGCACGTTGCAACTCCCGCAAACAATGCAACAAAAGCGAGCATCCCGACCGTGATTCGAACGCGTTTCATCTCTTCATGAAACCCAAATTGTCTCTTTATGAAGAACCTTCCATTGCCCGCCATCTTTGCCGAGCAGGAAGAAAACACCTTCTCCGCAGAGCATGTCACAGGAAGTGCCGATGTAAAGCAAAGCACGGGTGCGCTCCGCATTCAAGCCGGGACGGGAAACGAGGGTTATGCCCGGAGCTTTCGGATATTTCTTGTGAAGTGGTTCCCATCCACCGCCTTCAACTAATTTCTTCGATTCATCATCGGTCAGCAAAATAACTTCAAAGGAACCCTTAATGTTGTCCGGCTCGACTTTTGCGCGAGTCTTGTTGCGGGAATCGAATTCGTCCTTTGCGTCTTTGGGAACATCCTTGAGCAAAGCCTGAGCTTTCCCTCCAAATTGAGTTATTGCCGCCATTCCCGGTGGGAAGCCGATGGATGTTTGGTCGAGCAAAAGTATTTTGTCTGGATTTTGCTTTTCGAACAGGTCAGCGAGCGCAGCGGCGGCAATTGCATAGTCATCATCCGTGCAGGTCTCGGTTTCTTTTGGGGGGAGGGAATTCTGGGCGAGTGCAGCAGTTACGACCAGAGCGACGATGCTGAGCCAAACTCTGCGATGCCAAGTCATAACGAACTCCGTATACAACTGACACCAAAATCGACTAATAAGGCTCGAAATTAGGGGCGGTGATGCCTGCTGGCGGCGAAAGCTGCTGCTGAAAGCAATTGATTCGACCTTTAGGGTTGACCCACAAATGTACGGGACGCGGACAAGGAGTCGTCGTGACATGCTGGCGAAACAGCGACGTACCGCCCTGTCCGGCTGGGTCACCGTTGAAGCTGAGTCCGTAGAACTCTCCTCTAGGCGTCAGAACAATCCCGCCCGCGACGGCTGAGTCGTACCCCATAATGTCGTAGCGCACTCGGAATGGTCTTCCTTGAGAATCAGCTTTTAATACACAGTTGGTAGCGGTTGTTGGGTCGCCGTGGACTTTCACTTCCCCGCAATCGATGCCGTGCCTCCCCATGAACCATCTGCTACGCCAGTCCATTCTGTCCCCGATCATAGGAACCAACCATGAGCTAAGAAGGTTGTTTACTGCCCCCAAAAACAGGAACAGCAGCAAGGCGACCCCAAGGAGCACCAACAATTTCTTGCGCATTCGGTGTCTACTCCCAGCTTTGGAACGGCAAAAAATGCCGCTCTTGCATGTCTCCCGCGAACTTTGTTCTGTTGATTAGGCACCAAGAGTGTCAGCAGGTTCCAGAGTTGCGGCGGCAGCGTAATCGAACGCGATGCGAATTTCAGTCTCCTCGTGGGCAACCACCGACGACGATGTCGAACGCAGCGTGCAAGCGATGATCCGCATCGCAAGGTCACTGAAAGCCACAATAATAATAAGGATGCAGATAGGTGGTATGAATGGGGTGGAAACCCGCGGCACAATAAGTGAGTTACACGCCACAGCGCGCGAATCCGTGTCCCCGTTTCACGACTATCGAATTCTTTTTCGGACGGCGGAATTGGCGAGCCGGTTGGCTTCAACGTTGTCTTCACGAGGAATGTGCGATATGGAGAAGTCGAGCGAACGGGCCAATTTTCGGCAGGTCCAATGCAGAGAATAGAGTCGCGAACTGCGACAGGTGTATTCCTCCTTCATCTGCTTGACCACGACTTCGGAATCGGAAAACACATGGAGTGCTCTGGCACCAAGCTCTACAGCGAATTGCAACGCTTCGAGAAGGGCAGCATACTCCGCAACATTGTTGTCGTGATGCCCGATCGATTTGTTGATCTTGATCGTTCCGTCTGCCGAACCGTCGATCACCACCCCAATGCCGGCAGGACCTGGATTCCCGAGAGACCCGCCATCGACGTACGCAACAAGATTCGACATGGTGATGTGTGTTGGGATGTGTGCTGGAACAACAATGCGTGACGTATCTTCTGTCGTCAAGACGTTGAATTGGTTCTCTTACATGCTGTTGCCGATGTGGTGAGATTCGCTCCTGTTTTCCACATTTACGTCCACAGATATTTGAATAAGCGACGAAAAGAAGCGTTGACATCGATGAAGCAACTATTTAAGTTTGCACACGTCGACGGCTGAAAGGGTTGGCTTAATTAAAACTTTGCCAGTCCAAAGTAGGCTGGGTGATCTGCTAACCAGGGCAACCCGGAGAGCAACCAGACCCGAAAAAACCGACTGATTCTGCGAGGAGCAGTTGGGGTTTGGAACTGCGAAAGCAGTGATCGCATCAAGGGCTGTGACGGTGCATGCATCCACGCTGTTAGCTCCCTCGCAGGAGTTGGTGGCTAGTGCATAACCAATGTCACGGCCTTTACTATTTCGCGCGCTCCGTCGAGAAGTCCAAGTTCACCCACCTCCCCCCTAAATTCTCCTACCTGAATTTCAGAAGTCGGCTTCCAAGACACGTCACGTTTTCCACACGATTTGTGGATAAGCATTTCAAACTTTCACTCCGCAGGCACAATCTGTGCAGGTTTGACCTGTTTGCACAAGAAAATGGTCAGTGAGGGCACGATAAGAAGAGTTGTTCGGTGCGAGCCGAAAGTTCACTTGAGTGTTCGTGAGCGACTTCGGATACCGCTAAGGATTAAGCTGGGAAGGACGCCTCTCCGATATCTCTTCTATCAAATTCATTGAGAGGCTTGGAAGCTGGAGCTCATACTCGGCCGTGAATGCTAAGCCAAAGTGATCGAAGAGTCGCAGGAAGATTCTGGTCGAAGGAGCGACTGGATTCTGCGGATCGACGCGGGGCCTTGCACCCTCGAACATTATGGAGTTGGCGTGGCCTGGATACCACAACTTGCCAACGGAGCCAACAAATCGCTGATATCGCTTCCCATCCATTATGGTTAAGTCCCAATCAGGGGCCTTGAGGTCAAACTCCATTGTTGGGAGGTACAGTATTGCATTTGGGTCGTGAGCTGTTATCTCACTACTGTTGACCACGATGGTTTTGAACGCGACGACGATTCTGCCCATCTCGGAAGTGAACTGCCATGCTTCCAGCCAAGCCCTATAGGACGGTCGTACGACCCTATTGAGGATTTGTCGGATTTCATAGTCGTACATCGGCACCGATTCGAAGTTGAACCGCTTGTAATATCTTTTATCCGCCGCTTGATAAGCGGTGGCACCTTCCGGAATTGTCACAACGTAAACTGCACTATCCGGGACACTCGTGAGATTGATGGGCGTAATCCGTATTCCAGGAATACGTGGTTGAATGTTGCTGTTGATAACCTGCTCAAGCCATTCTTTTGTCGTCACCCTAAGATTTATCGGACTGAGACTGACGGCCGCGTGTGGAGGCTGTAGGTCTTCTTCGATCCCATAAACAATCGTGCCGCCAATCGTGTTGGCGAACGCAGAGACATCTTTGCTGATTTCTTTCTTGTTCTGATCGGTATTCTTGAGCGAATCGCCTCGCTTGAAATCCAGTTCAAGGAATTCTTCCTGTGTATTCCGTATAAGCTGCAGGACTTCTTCCTCATTCCAAGTCACAGGCGGAAACACTGGCTACCTCCTCTTGTAATTCTCGCATCTCCAGAAATCAGCGCACAAATCAGCGCACAATAAGTGCCGAATGACAACTCTACCCTCACAAAAAAGGCCAACCCTAAGGGGAACAGCACAAAACCTGATGAATCGCGTAGTGCGTCTCGCAATGGGTGATCTCGCGCTCTTTCTACGACCAGGTAACGACGCCAGTCATCCACAAGGTAGCTGCCGCTATCGCGAACTCGTGGCGTCTTAGTGATTTGCTTACAATCGCTGTTTCCAATTACACACAGTTCGTGTTGGCACTGACACGCTTCTCTTTCGCATGACTCCGCTTTTCTTGGTGTGACCTCTTTGGTCACTGAGATGCAGCGTCTATGGCGTTTATAATCCGCTTTCCTGAGAGCTGCTTTGCCTCGCCACTTCTCACGCCGGTGGGCTGTACTGCTGGTTTGCTCCATCGCGGGCCTAGCCATTGCCTTCGGCTCCCGCATTCGAACTGGCCCGAGAACGTTAATTATTGCGCTCGATCGCGACGTTCTTCCGGCTAATGGTTACGCTGAAGCTCAACTCCACGCACAAGCCAGTAACGGTGCGAAACCGGCTGGCCTGACCTGGCGAATCGAAAATGCGCGTAACCTCGCTGACCTGGAAGTCGCGGACTCCGACGCGCGGCTTCGTGCTGGCGTTACTCCTGGGGTTGTGACATTGAAGGTGCTGGCTCCTGGGTTCGGCACGGCAAGAGTTAACGTTCAGCTTGGCCTTGATCCTACGGACCAATTCGGGGACGGCACACCGGACTTTCTTCGACTGCAAAGCGAAGACGATCGGATCGCATTCCGCCACTGGTTCGCGTTTCTCGCCGAATCCACATATTTCCAGAAAGACGAAGCCAGTCCTAAGGAAGTGGATGATTGTGCAGCGTTGATTCGATTCGCATACCGGGAGGCATTGCGCAAGCACGATGCGCCCTGGGCGAATCAATGGCGTTTGGCACGGTTGCCGAACGTGGCATCCGTGCGCAAATACCAGTACCCGCATACAGCGCTTGGTCCTGTCCTGTTTCGCACAAGGCCTGGAGCATTCGCACCTGATGACGTCACGAATGGGGCCTTCGCCGAGTTTGCCGATGCCGAATCACTGCGCCGTCACAACACGTATTTTGTCAGTCGCGATCTGAGTGCAGCACGCGCTGGTGATCTTTTGTTCTTCCGGCAGGAAGGACACCGCATGCCATTTCACACAATGATTTATGTCGGGAAGAGCTACTTCGGAGAGGGTACCGACTCAGACTGGCTCGTTTATCACACCGGGCCGATAGATGGTCATGCAGGCGAGATGCGGCGTGTGACGGTCACTGAATTGCTTCAACATCCGGAGTTCAGTTGGCGGCCATTGGCACAGAATCCTGCGTTCTTGGGAGTGTATCGCTGGAACATCCTCCGGGAGGAGGACTGATATGCGTTCATTTCGCGTGATTGTGCTCGCAGCTTTCATCATTCTTTCTTCAGTCTTGTTCGCGCAAGAAGAGAAGACTGGTTTCTTTTCGCTCAACTCCAGCCGCACTTACGCGCCCGGACAGAAAGTTTCGATTGATATGTGGGCGCAGAATGTCGAGACTCTGGAGTTTCGCGTCTATCGCGTCAACGATCCAGTCAAGTTCTTCGCCCAGCTTGGCGATGCGCACCAGTTTGGCGGACGCGCGCCTCGGCCACCGCACACACTCACTTGGCTGGAGCGGTTCCACGATTGGAAGCACAGCATCTTCGCATGGATTCGCGATTTCTTCCGCGCGCAATTCACAGCAGAAAATCGGGAGACGATACGGCAGCAGCGCAGCGAAGCCAAACAGCAGCCGCAAAGCAGCGCCCAGGTCTTCGCGCAGATTCCCATTCTCAACTCGCAGCAGCTTGTGGCCACATGGCGGCAGAATGTGGCTTCACGGAGCAATCGCTGGGAAACGGAAAACGTTGCCATTCCGGTCAAAGACCGTGGCGTTTACCTGATCGAGGCCACCGATGGCAAGCTGCGCGCGTACACAATCGTGGTCGTCAGCCAAATGGCGCTGATCACAAAAACCGCGCCAGGAACGATTCTCGCATTCGCGTCAGACCGGCAGACGAGCCAGCCGGCGACTCAGGCGCAAACCTTCTTCTTTGTAAATCGCAATCAAGTCGGCGAGCAGGTCACGCAGCAGGATGGCCTTGCCCAAGTTGATGTGAAGGAGCCGCGCCCTGAAAACGTACAGGTCATGGCCAGGACCAAAGACGATTTTGCGATCAGCGCGCCTTGGTCGTACTGGATGGGCACTGATGCTGCACGCTCGCTGACCACCTACATGTACACGGACCGGCCGGTGTATCGTCCCGGCGATACGGTTCACTTCAAGGCGATCCTGCGCACGCGCTCTGGATTCAACTATCAGGCCCCTGCGAACAGCGATTTCAACCTGAAAATCAGCGACGTCGAGGGCAAGGATGTTTTTGCCGCAACCCTGAAATCGACCGCGATGGGCACCCTGCACGGCGAATACTCAATTCCGGCGAATGCTGCGCTCGGTGATTACAACATTCAGATCCGCACCGGCGAGTACTACACCCAAGGCGGCAGCTTTGCGGTCGAGGAATACAAGAAACCGGAATACGAAGTCCGCATCAGCTCCACTGTGCCGCGCGTACTCGAAGGACAGCCGATCCACGCAATGATTGAGGCCAAATACTATTTTGGCGAGCCGGTCGTGAACGCCAAGGTGAAATGGGTCGTCCACCGGCAGCGTACTTACAGCGGCTTGAATATGTTTGCGGAGGAATCTGGCGAGGAAGGCGGGGGCTACAGCGACGAATCTGATGATGAAGAAGGCGCTGGCAGTGATACCGAACGCTACTACAACGGCGAACAGACAGAAGAAAACTCTGGAATGCTCGATGAAAATGGCCAGCTGCAGATCACCGTTCCAACCGAGTTTGATGAGAAACAGCACACCGATATTACTTATCGAATCGAGGCTCGCATTACCGACGAAGCCAATCGCGAGATTAGCGGTCACAACTATGTGCTGGCCACCTACGGCAACTTTCGGATTGGTGCCACCCCCTCAAGCTATGTTTATAACGTTGGCAGCACTGTGCAGCTGAATATCGAGGCGCGAGATTATGACGTGAAGCCTGTACAAACAACGTTTCACGTTGCGCTCGAAAGCTGGGACTACCGTGACCGGCGGGGCGAGCAGTTGTTTTCGACCGACGGCCAGACTGATGCGAACGGCCACGCCGAAATCAAGGTCCCGATCAGCAAAGGCGGCTCAATCCGCGCGCATGTCACAGCCACCACGGCAGAGAATCGAACTCTAGAAGAGACAGCTTTTATCTGGGTGCCCGATCGCGATTGGTACTGGTCGGGTGGCGCGCGAGAGAGCATCCAAATCATTCCTGACCAAAAGTCGTACAAGCCGGGCGACACCGCGAAGGTGCTCATCATGGCTGGGCCAGATCCGGTGAACATTCTGGTCACCTCCGAAGGGATTGGTCTGCTGAGCCGGCAGGTCGTCCACAGCAGTGGCGGTCCCGTCACCGTGCAGGTGCCTATACGTACCGAGAACGCGCCGAATTTTTACATCAGCGCAGCTTTTCTCAAGGACAACAAACTTCACCAAGGGTCAAAGAGCATCAATGTTCCGCCGGACACATTCAAGCTCAACGTGCAGTTGCAGCCGTCAAAGGCCCAGTTCGAGCCTGGTGAGGGGGCAAGCTACACAATCATCGCCAAAGATGCACAAGGCAAACCTACATCAGCCGAGTTCAGCTTGGGCGTGGTCGATGAGGCGATTTATGCGATACGCCCGGAAGCCACAACCGACATTCTGAAGTTCTTCTATGGACGAGTCTTCAACCGAGTCACGACCGACAGCTCGCTCGCTTATTATTTTCACGGCGAAGCGGGCAAAAAGCAGATGCAGCTCGCGAATGTAAGGCCGCACAAATGGCTAGCCGAGATCAAACCTGAACGCCTGGTTGAGCCCAGGGTTCGCAAGGCATTCCCTGACACCGCATTCTGGGTAGCCGATGTGAACACCGGAGCTGACGGTCGAGCTTCAGTGAAATTCAATTTCCCTGACTCTCTGACCACATGGCGCACAACCACCCGCGGCATCACTGCGGATAGCAAGGTCGGAAGCGCGGTCGAGAAAGTGATCGTCCGCAAGAACGTCATGGTTCGCGTGGCGGTGCCGCGCTTTTTCCGGCAAGGCGATCAGGTCACGATTTCTGCGATAGTCCATAACTATTTGTCCAACGCCAAGATGGCTCGCGTGTCCATGGACATGAAAGGACTGGAACGGATTGACGGCGCTACCCGTGACGTTAACGTCCCTAGCAAAGGCGAGGTCAAAGTTGACTGGCGCGTCAAGGCTGAGAACGTGCTGCAAAGTTCTGTGCTCGCCAAAGCTCTGACTGATCAGGAATCAGACGCGATGGAACTCACACTTCCCGTAATTCCGTATGGCGTGAAGATGTCGATCCCGCGCTCCGGTTCCATCAGCGAAATCAATGGCGACACAACCGAAGAGATAAAGTTCCCAGACCGGGGCGAGACAAACGGGCGTAGCTTGCAGGTTGACCTTTCACCTTCCACGGCCGGTGCGATCTTCGGGGCGCTGGATTATCTGACCTCATATCCATACGGCTGCACAGAACAGACCATGTCCAGTTTCCTGCCCGACGTGATTGTCGGCGATGCCATCAAGCAGCTTGGCGTAAAACCTGCGATGGACGAGGCAGAACTCAAGAAGAAAATTGATGCAGGGATAAAGCGTTTGTACGAATTTCAGCACGACGACGGCGGATGGGGCTGGTGGCAAACGGACGAAAGCCATGTATTTATGTCCGCGTATGTCCTGGCAGGGCTTAGTCAGGCGAAACAGATCGGCTATGACGTGGACCAGGAGCGACTCACCAAAGCTCAATCATGGGTGCGCCGCGCGTTTGATGGAGATAAGAAGATCGTTGCTGACTTGCGCGCATATCTAGCGTATTCGTTGGCCCTGAGCGGCGTGACCGACAAGCCGATCCTTGATTCCGTTTGGGACCAACGCTCCGATTTGACACCCTACGGCGCTGCAATGCTCGGGCTGGCCATGAATCTCGCCAACGACTCCCGCGTGGCGGACCTGGCCACCTTGGTCGAGAAAGGCGCTGTGATTGACGACCAATCGGCGCATTGGAACCTGACGCGTGATCCCATGCTCGACTTTGAAACCGACGCCAGCCCTGAGGCAACGGCGTTTGCCGCAAAGTTTCTGGCCAAAGTGAACCCGAGTAGTCCATTGCTGCCAAAAGCCGCGTTCTGGCTAGTCACTCACCGTAATGAAGGCTACTGGTGGGATTCGACCAAGCAAACAGCATTCGTCGTGTATGGCCTGATTGATTTCCTCAAGCAGAGCGGCGAACTGAAGCCCAGCTACTCGGTTGAATTCCTGGTCAACGACAAGCCGGTCCTGACCAAGCGCTTCATGGAAGGCGACGCGCTGTCGCCGACCTCCGCAACCGTGCGGCTCGGGCCGGATCAACTCGGCCAAACCAATCGGGTGGTCATTCGCAAGCGGGGCCAGGGCAGGCTCTACTGGTCACTGCGTGGCGAGTACTATTCCGACGAGAAGAAACTCACGAATGTGGGTTCGTTCAATCTCACGCTGACGCGCGAGTATTTCAAACTGAGTCCGGTTCGGGAGAAGGACCGCATCCGCTACAAGCTCGATCCACTGAAAGGGCCTGTTCAGGCCGGCGACACGCTGGCGGTGAGGCTTACCGTTACCGGCTCGGAGTGGAAATACATGATGGTCGAAGACCCGATTTCCGCCGGAACCGAGTTCATCGAGCACGACAATCTCTACGATCTGACGGAGAAGCCGTCGTGGTGGAACTGGTGGTACACGCGGCGCGAATTTCATGACGACCGCGCGGCCTTTTTCGAAACCTACTTCCCGCGGGGAGCGAAGGAGTACGTGTATCTCTTGAAAGTGGTCAACCCCGGCGTGTTCCGAGTCAGTCCGGGCAAGGTCGAGCCGATGTACCAACCTTCGTACTTCGCGACGAGCGATCCGCTAACGCTGGAGGTCAAATGAGCTCCCATATGTCAGGCTTTGAACGCGACACATTGGATGTAGTCCTGAGCGGCAGGCGGGTGTGGCTCGTGCATGTTCTTGCTAACGCCCTGCTCATGATTGCGTTCTTCTACTGGACGCGCATTCCGGAGGAAACTGGCTGGCAATTTGCTTTGACGATAATCGGCGGCTTCGCGATCGCGTTCGTGACGTTGTGGCTCCATACCGCCACATTCGATTACTTCAGCCTGGCGTCAGAACGCTGCTTCAGAAAATCGCTGCGCAGTTCTGTCGCTCGAATTCCCGCATTCTTGATTTGGACGGTGATCTTCGGTTTCGTACTCTGGCTCATTGGCCAATTGTGGGATTACGATCAGCAGATTGGAGGATGGGCACGCCACGCACTGCCGCTATTCCTGCGGGGAAGGATAACCCCTCGAACAATGTTTTCCGCCTCGCACTGGATCGTGTGGTTCCTCTATTTCTTTCTGTGGCCGATTTTGTTTTTGCCTCTCGGCGCTCAAGTTGGAGTGAAAAACTTTCGCGGATTCTACAATGCGGCCGCATTTCGTCCTGTGCGTGAAGTGCGCTTTTGGCTCACTTACTTAATTTGCTTTGTGATCGGCGCCTACATGCCCTATACGCTGGCATGGATGGTCCCGCGCAAACCCTCCCCGCTGAACGAGCAGACTTGGAGCATGGCGCTTCGCCTTGGATTCGGATACCTGCTGCTCGTGACGGCATGGGTGATCCTGTGCGCCGCGATCATGCGCGTGAGCGACGGAGATGGGGAGAGTGTTACTACACATTCGGAGCCGGAGCCGATGATGACGGCCTCGTAGCAACCATGGAGCGACGGGCGTCTCGCCCGTCTTGCCGGGTGCGGAGGCCCGGCTCTCCACAGCAATATAAGTCATCGTTTCGATGATACCCACTCCAGTACCTTGCTCAATCCATTCTTCTCTACCGCGTCCGCCACAGCGCCGGCGCACGCCTGATAAGAAGCTCGCATCTCTTGTTCGGTTCGCAGCGACTGCAGTTGCCGTTCAATCACGTCCACATCAACTTTGGCGGGCTTTGCTGTTTCTGGATTGGACAAGTAAATCGCCAATCCCTCCCGCAGCCACAGCGGCGTGCTAGGACGAGCTTGCGATTCGATCAGCATGTGCAAGAACTCGTGTCGCAAGGTCGAATCGAGGGAATGGGTCCGTTGCAATGTGCCGATCGGCTGTAGCCGGATTTCGCTTCCAAGAGTGCTGGCTGCTACCCATCCGGGTTCGCCGGTTGCGTCGCGATAAATCGCGACTGTCGGATAGACCTTGACCTGTGGACGCAGACTGATATTCCATCTAGTCCGTTCGACAGCAAAGCGGAACGCGCGTTCCGCAGCCGGCAGCAGGAGCGCCGCGTCAGCTCTGTTAGTGGTCATTACATCGAGGGACTCGCCGGGCAGCCTTTCCCAGGAGAGCCCTTGTGCATTGATTCCAACTGCCGTGCCTGGATAGTAGAACGTGAGAATCTCGCGATAGCTGTGGCCTTGCTCACCCATGCTCTCGGCTCCGGCCTGGCAAAGCCCAACCCCGTGTCCCTGGCCTCGTCCGCGGAACGCTATGCTGTCGCCAAGGTCTTCTTGCTGATAAAGATCGCTGCGCAGCTTGTCCCAGCCCAGCGCCCTGCCGATTGCGAAACGAAAATCTGTCGCGCTCATCGAGCGATTATTCACAAGTAGCCGTTGGACGCGCCCCGAATCCGATCTTTCAGCCACGGTGACGGTGGTTACAGGTTGGCCGAGCGCGCGAGCGAGATCGCTCTTGCCGATCTGCGCGTGCCACTCATCCGGAGTTCGGATGCAATAGACATCGTGATGGCGACGCAAATACGGAACGTGCAAGTCTGGTTCAAGCGCGCTGGCATCCTCGATCTCGCCGCCACAACTCCGGTGATAGTACGTCGCCGCAGGTCGCCCTTCAAACCACAGCAATTCTCCTTCAGTTGCCGCCGCTGCCACCCGCGCTCGGGGAGACTCGTTGCCCAGTCGCAAATCCTGGCAGTGCGTGGTATCGCAAAAATCAAAGCCCTCAATCCGGTGACGCGAACCGAAATGAACCGCATAGGTCCGAGCCGACACAGCCATGGCTTTAAGAGCCTCATCGGACTTGAAATTCGCGCTCTCGCCCTGCAGGACCGCCGTGACGTATTGCTCCAGAGGCATCGTGAGCGTTAACAGCAACCAGTCATCGTGGGCCTGGATGCGAAGTTCGTTTTCAATCGCAAACGGAGAGAAACCATTCCCGCTGATGTGGGCCCGACCTTTAAGCAGAACCTGCGAGGAAGAAACGGAACCTGCTGAAACACTCGATGCTTTTGCGGTGATCTCTAATGGTCCGCTCAACCGCGTTGCCAAGCAGTTTTCGCAAGTGCGAAAAGATGCGCCCTCTGGCGTGACACGAATCTCAGTAGGAGGATGCTGCCAGAACAAACGCACCAGCACCGTCCGTTGCTGTGCCGCTGCAGACACACTAAGGCACAACAACAACATCGTGCAAAACGCTCGCTTCATGGGTGCCTGCTCTTGTACCACGCGTGAAATATCTCGCCGGCAAGCGGCGCGGCATCG
>QHZR01000494.1 GCA_003224755.1 Acidobacteriota bacterium | reverse complement strand
ACATTGTGCTCGAAGCCATCGGCACTATTGCCGGTATCAAAAAGAATGGTTTTGCCGTTGTACCGGACGAACGCCGAGAAACCCCAGTCGAGAATCGTGCCTCGCTTCTGGTAGCCGAAGGCGTCGTAGAGATTCAGAATAGAGTTCTGATCGGGGGTGGGCAGTTGGCCGGCTGGATTCTGCGTCAACAACAAGAGCGGGTAACAGACGAGCAACAGGGCGACCGCTCGCGAGATGTCTCTCATGGCGACCTCCGCAAAATCGCTGCCAATTCTATCAGCGGATTGGACGAGGGCGGCCGAAACCTTGGCGATTGTTGCTGAGTGTCGGGCAATCCGGAAGTAATCTGCCTGGACGAAAAACGAGCCTTCAGGAGGATGAGGCCCCAGCGTTTGAAAACCGTGTGTCTTCGACACATGCAGCAACGGCCCGAGTGACTGCTCGGAATCAACCATTTACCGTGCTTACCGGTAGGGAGTTTTCTGCACGCTGACATCCGCAGGCAATGAATGCCTGCAGTTTCTCCCGGGGCCGAGAATTTCACTTGCCAGTCTAGTCGCAGTACAATCGGATTCAATTTTTCCGGCTGAAAGAGGTATTGCATGAATGACCCGAGCACTAGCCTCGAATTAACGAAGAGCTCCTCGGGGTCTGTTTCTGACGAAGACATCGAACTGAAGGCGATCCAGACCGTGCTGACGGCGCTTTCCGGTTTGCGCGGTGAGGCTCGCTCGAGGGTTGTCGAATACGTGTTCAAGCGGCTTGGATTGATGTCAGAAGCGGTGCCGATCTCCACGGCTGTCGGTGACTACCAGCTGCCAACGCCCGCGGACATCGCAAGGAGCACTTCCACAAAGGACATTCGGTCATTGACACAGGAGAAGGCGCCCCGCAGCTCCATCGAAATGGCAGCACTGGTTGCTTACTACTTGTCCGAGCTTGCCCCTCCTCCCAATCGGAAAGGCGAAATCACAGCGGAGGACATCAAGAAGTACTTCAAGCAGGCCTCGTTCCGGCTGCCCGGTAGTTCGCGGATGACACTAGTTAACGCGAAGAATGCCGGTTATCTCGATTCCTCCGCCCCAGGTTCTTACAAACTGAATCCAGTGGGCTACAACCTAGTGGCACACGCCATGCCTCTGACAAAGGAAAAACCGGTTCGGAAACGAAAGAGAACCGCCATCAATAAGAGATCCAAGTCTGCCAAGTAAGGTGGCCCCGAGCCAATCATGGCCGCCCGCAAAACTCAATTTGACCCTTGGGAGTTGCTCTGGCGCTACGTTGGTCGCCTGCACCGTGGAATTCTGCGCAGTCGCGCTGCCAATGTAAATTCGGAGCATCTTCGGGCGCAAACCAGAGAGACGGTTCAGACTTATTTTCGCCAGGCACGCCCTGAACTTCAGAGACTCGGGCTAGGTGAATCACACTTTGCTGAACTGGACGAGTCTATGCAGTATTTGTTGCGGCTATCTTCGGGGCATAACAGCAAGGCTTCCTACCTAAGAACTCTCAAGTTGCTACGGGGGTTGCGCCCTAAACTGGAAGCCGTCAAAGAGCTGGTGATTGGGGCTAGGACAACACGACCAGCTACGGTGTTCTCTCCGTCAAAACTCGAAACTCAGATTCTGAATACCCTCGACCAAATGGTACCCTCTGCAGGACTATCGTACAGACAGGTACTACAGGATTTAGAAAGTGTCGGACGTACTTCATATCGTGGGACAGCAGCTGAACTGAGAGAAGTTGTGCGGGAAACCTTAGATCACCTCGCGCCAGATGCGGAAGTCGTGAGTGGTCCTGGATACCAAAATGAAGAAGGGCGGGCAACGCCTACTATGCGTCAAAAGGCGAGGTTCATTTTAAAGGCTCGGGGGCTCGGCGACACTGCTCTAAAGCCTTCTCAAGACGCTTTGCAAGTCGTCGAAGCAGGGATAGCTGCGCTCACGAGGTCGGTCTACGATCGCGGCTCTCTCTCAACGCATGTGAGTTCTACCCGAAGGGAAATAGCTACAGTAAAGAATTACACGGACGCACTTTTGGCTGAATTGCTGCAGACGACATCAGAAAAAGCGAGCTAGTCCATGATGAACGGCTGCAGTCGCCTTCGTCGTCTGCTTCCAAGATGTGGCGAAACCCTCCTCGAAGGCTTACTTCTAGCCTACACAAACTAAAACCGTCCCACCCCAAGAATACGTGTTCAGAAAATACATACTTTCCACTCGGTTTCCGATTAGCCCGTGGTCCGACCGCAGCCCGACAGGAAGAACAGTAAAAAACTGGCGGAGCAGCCAAACTGGCCAAATGGCTTTCTGGCTGGCCTGGGAAAGTACGAATGTTAAGTTGAGCCTCCCGCGTGTTAGGCGCGAGGCAGG